>NZ_CP016953.1:75000-375000 GCF_001708305.1 Streptococcus himalayensis | reverse complement strand
ACAGTAGATGTGCAAGAGATGAAGGCGCTAGAAAAGCTACTATTTCCGTATCAAGACAATCGCTTTTATCAACGATTGCAGCTGCTGGCTCCCTCTATTTTTGAAGCACGTCAGGAAGATGTGGGCTGTTTATTTGCCTTTTTAGTAAGCACGTCCTTGCTTCCCGTATCCACAATGGAGTATATTCTTGGTTTTGGTGGCCCGGTCATGGAACTAACCACCAAGGGCATTCGATTGCTAAAAGAATCAGGTGTTTTTGGCGAAGAGTTGCACGAACAGATGACCTACGTTTTGAGCCAGTCTTTTGGAAAAATCTATTTTTTCCATGGAGGCATAGCCAGTACTCCCTATGATAGCTTGGAAATGAAGCGGATGCTTCGTCCCTTGATGTCTGAGCGAGAATTTCCCTTGGCAGAGCAATTAACCACTTTAGTGGACATCAAGTCGATGACTCTTAGGCAGCAAGTAGAAGGCGAATTTTTACAGCTCATTTGTTTTGTGACAGAAAAGGTGAGTCATCATATCCTGTTAGGGATGGATATGGCAGGTAGTAGTATGCAGTATGAGGTGATGGTCAGTGCCCTGTCTCACTATTTAGGAAATAATCGCTTGATTCATTTTGAACCTTACCAGGCAGGGGAGACTTATGACTGTGTCATTACCAACAGTACAGAGATGAGCTATACTTCGCCTTTTCTCTATCGGATAAAAGGGATGCTTTCAAGAAAGGATATGGAAGCTATTGCTCATTTCATCCAAAAAATCGTAAAAGAAACCAGCTAGGACTTGAGTAACTTCTTAGCTGTTTTCTTTGTGGCAGAAAGTTTGTGAAATTCTATCAAACTTTTTAGAAATTTTGAAAAACTTGATAGGATTTTAAAGAGTTTATTGTGTATAATAGAAGTACCAAAAAAGAAAACGCTTTCTAAAAGCGAGGAATAAAGAAAAGGAGATACACATGTCTGAAAAATATATCATGGCGATTGACCAAGGAACTACAAGTTCACGGGCAATCATTTTTAATAAAAAAGGTGAAAAAGTCAGCAGCAGCCAAAAAGAATTTCCACAGATTTTTCCACAGGCGGGCTGGGTAGAGCATAATGCCAATCAAATTTGGAATTCTGTCCAATCTGTGATTGCAGGGGCTTTTATCGAAAGTGGGATTAAGCCTACGGATATTGAAGCTATCGGGATTACAAACCAACGGGAAACGACCGTTGTTTGGGATAAGAAGACTGGACTTCCGATTTATAATGCTATTGTCTGGCAATCCCGTCAAACAGCCCCATTAGCGGAGCAATTAAAACGGGATGGCTATTCAGAGTTATTTCATGAAAAGACAGGTTTGGTGATTGACGCTTACTTTTCTGCGACCAAGGTTCGTTGGATTTTGGACCATATCCCTGGAGCGCAAGAGCGAGCAGAAAAGGGTGAATTGCTCTTTGGAACCATTGATACGTGGTTGGTTTGGAAATTGACAGACGGCAAAGCACATGTGACGGACTACTCCAATGCCGCTCGGACTATGTTGTATAACATCAAAGAGTTGAAATGGGATGATGAGATTTTAGAGATTTTGAACATTCCTAAAGTGATGTTGCCAGAAGTGCGTCCGAATTCTGAGATTTATGGTGTGACAGCACCTTTCCATTTTTATGGTGGGGAAGTGCCGATTTCAGGAATGGCAGGAGACCAGCAAGCGGCACTCTTTGGTCAGCTTGCCTTTGAGCCAGGTATGGTTAAAAATACCTATGGAACAGGTTCGTTCATCATCATGAATACAGGGCATGAAATGCAGCTATCCGCTAATAGCCTTTTGACAACGATTGGATATGGGATCAATGGAAAGGTGTATTATGCCTTGGAAGGTTCGATTTTCATCGCAGGAAGTGCTATTCAGTGGTTGCGAGATGGGCTTCGAATGATTGAAAGTGCCCCTGAGTCTGAAGGGTTAGCCAATGCTTCTACCAGCAATGACGAAGTTTATATCGTGCCTGCCTTTACAGGACTTGGAGCTCCGTATTGGAATTCAAATGCCCGAGGAGCAGTCTTTGGTTTGACGCGTGGTACGAGTAAGGAAGATTTTGTCAAGGCGACTTTGCAATCCATTGCTTATCAGGTTCGTGATATTATCGATACCATGCAGCTAGATTCTGGAATTGACATTCAGCTCTTGAAAGTGGACGGTGGAGCGGCTATGAATAGCCTTCTCATGCAGTTCCAAGCGGACATTCTAGGTATTGATATTGCTCGTGCGAAAAATCTTGAAACAACAGCTTTGGGAGCTGCCTTCCTTGCAGGACTTGCTGTGGGCTACTGGAAAGATTTGGACGAATTAAAGAGCTTAAATGAAACAGGAGAACTCTTCCAACCAACGATGAACGAATCTCGCAAGGAACAACTATACAAGGGCTGGAAGAAGGCTGTGAAAGCAACGCAAGTATTTGCGGAAGAAGACTAAGGGGAGAAAATAATGGAATTTTCAAAACGTACACGAGAACTCGCGATTCAAAAAATGCAGGACCGTCAATTGGACTTGTTGATTATCGGGGGTGGGATTACCGGTGCTGGTGTAGCCTTGCAAGCTGCAGCCAGTGGCTTGGATACAGCTCTAATCGAAATGCAAGATTTTGCAGAGGGAACGAGTAGTCGTTCGACCAAGCTCGTTCACGGAGGTCTTCGCTACCTCAAGCAATTTGACGTAGAAGTCGTGTCTGATACCGTGACAGAGCGGGCAGTAGTGCAACAAATTGCTCCTCATATTCCTAAACCCGATCCAATGCTTCTTCCTGTCTATGAGGAAGAAGGTTCAACTTTCAGTCTGTTTCGTTTGAAAGTGGCGATGGATTTGTATGACTTGTTGGCAGGGATTCATAACACAGAGTTGGCTAATAAGGTCTTGACGAAAGAAGAAGTATTGGAACGTGAACCTGACCTAAAAAGGGAAGGCTTAGTCGGTGGCGGAGTATATCTTGATTTTCGCAATAACGATGCCCGTTTGGTGATTGAAAATATCAAACGGGCCAATCGCGACGGGGCTTTAATTGCCAGCCATGTTAAGGCAGAGGATTTCCTTTTTGAAGATGGGAAGGTTGTCGGCGTAATCGCGCGAGATTTATTGACCAATGAATCCTTTGACATCCGTGCTCGTGTGGTGATGAATACCACAGGTCCTTGGAGCGATGAAGTCCGTAATTTTTCAAATACTGGCAAAAAAATCTCTCAAATGCGACCAACTAAGGGTGTTCATTTGGTGGTGGACCAAAGTCGCTTGAAAGTCTCTCAGCCTGTTTATTTTGACACAGGGAAGGCAGACGGTCGGATGATTTTTGTTCTTCCGCGTGAAAATAAGACCTATTTTGGAACGACGGACACTGATTACAAGGGAGATTTGAAAAATCCAACTGTGACACAAGAAGATGTGGACTACTTATTGGAAATTGTGAACAATCGTTTCCCTAATGCTCACTTGACAATCGAGGACATCGAAAGTAGCTGGGCAGGGCTTCGTCCGCTACTCTCTGGAAATAGTGCCTCGGACTACAATGGGGGTAATAGCGGAAAGATTAGCGATGACAGCTTTGAGCACCTCATTACAACTGTGCAGGATTATCTCAGAGAAGAAAAAACACGGGATGATGTCGAAACTGCTGTAGCTCATTTGGAATCAAGTACGTCTGAAAAAGTGCTTGATCCATCTGCAGTCTCTCGTGGAAGCAGCCTGGAGAGAGATGACAATGGCCTTTTGACTTTGGCAGGAGGAAAAATCACAGATTTCCGGAAAATGGCTGAAGGAGCTATGCAAAAAATCCTTGCTATCCTGGCAGATGAGTATGGTCGTAGCTTTAAATTAATCAATTCGAAGACTTATCCAGTTTCTGGTGGGGAATTAAACCCATCCAATGTAGCTTCTGAGTTGGAAGCCTATGCTCAGCTGGGTGTCTTGGGTGGATTGAGCTTGGAAGAGGCTATGTATTTGGCCAATCTCTATGGATCTAACGCACCGAAAGTCTTTGCCTTGGCACGCACGGTCAAACAGGCAGACGGATTGAGCTTGGCTGAAACGCTCTCGCTTCACTATGCGATGGGCTATGAATTAGCCCTTAGTCCTGTTGATTTCCTCCTTCGCAGAACCAATCATGTTCTCTTTATGCGAGATAGCTTAGATGACTTGATTGATCCTGTATTAGCGGAAATGGCTGCTTACTATGAATGGGATGAAGTAGAGCGCAATCACCAGGAACAAGAACTAAAAACAGCTCTTGCTAAAAATGATTTAGCGGATTTAAAAGAAAAAGAATAGGAGATAACAGTAGATGATGACAGAAGTATTTGGAGAATTTTTAGGAACGGCCCTTTTGGTGCTCCTAGGAAACGGAGTAGTAGCAGGGGTTGTCCTCTCAAAAACAAAAAATAACAATGCAGGTTGGATCGTGATTACGCTTGGTTGGGGGATTGCTGTTGCGATAGCAGCCTTTATCTCAGGCAACCTCGGACCTGCCCATCTCAATCCTGCAGTGACTATTGGGATGGCGGTTAATGGAACGCTTCCATGGGGTTCTGTGGTTCCTTATATCTTGGCTCAATTTGCAGGAGCTATGCTGGGTTCTCTCTTAGTCTATATCCAATACAAACCGCACTATGATGTAACAGAAGATACTGCCGCAGTGTTGGGGACTTTTGCAACAGGTCCAGCCATTCGCAACACTCTTACAAACTTTATCAGCGAGATGATTGGAACCTTTGTGTTAATGTTAGCGATTTTGTCTTTTGGCTTGTACGATATGCCAGCAGGCTTGGGAACGCTCTGTGTGGGAACACTCGTTGTGGGAATAGGTCTTTCTCTTGGTGGAACGACAGGGTATGCGATTAACCCAGCGCGTGACCTTGGACCTCGCTTCTTACATGCACTACTTCCTTTCAAGTACAAAGGGGACTCTGACTGGGGCTACGCTTGGATTCCAGTTGTGGGCCCAATCGTCGGTGCAATTCTTGCAGTCCTTGTATTCCACATGTTTTAATAAAAAATCGTTTGAGTGTTTCTTCTCAAACGATTTTTTTAATCAGTCCGTAATTCTTTTAAAATGGCTTTGGCAGTATCGAGCGTAAAACGTTTGTTCTCGAGTAAGGCTTTGACCAGGAAAGGAACTTCTGTCTCAGTAGCACCAGCGATGAGAGCCAGAGATTTGGCTTGAAGTTTCATGTGACCTTCTTGGATACCAGTACTGACCAAGGCCTTGAGAGCAGCGAAATTTTGGGCTAGACCAATCGATGCAATGACAGAGGCCAATTCTTTTGCATTTGGCTGACCGAGTAAGTCAAAACTGACACGACTACCAGGATTTAAGCCAATTGATCCGCCTTTGGTAGCAATCGATAGGGGCAGGGTAATTTGACCTTCTAGCACTTGCTTTTCTTTGTCAAAGTTCCAAGTTGTCAAGCCTTGATAGTGCCCTGTCCGACTAGCATAGGTATGAGCGCCTGCTTGAATAGCTCGCCAGTCATTTCCAGTCGCTAAGACCAGAGCGTCAATTCCATTGAAAATGCCTTTATTGTGGGTACTAGCACGATAAGGATCGACCTGAGCTAGCTTACTAGCCAGAGCGATTTTTTGTGCAATCTCCCCAGCTTCGTCTGATTTTCTACTAAGAAATCTAAGGTCAATCTGACAGCTGGCAGAGACCAAGGCTTCTGTGGCATAATTTGACAAGATGGACATGAGGACCTTGCCTTGACTAAGTGTTGCTAGAGTAGGGCTGAGAGCTTCTAGCATGGTATTTAGAACATTGGCTCCCATGGCCTCTTGTGTGTCAACCATTAGATAGACGATGAGAAACTCATCTTTTGTTTCTACACGAATATCCTTTGCACCCCCTCCACGCATCTTCATAGAAGGATGAGCTTGGTCGGCAAGGTTTAGTAAATCATCTTTAGCAGCTAAAATAGCGGACATAGCTTTCTCGTGTTGGGGGACATCGTAGAGGGCAACCTGACCAATCATCTCTCGATTGTGAATCTGAGTCTGAAAACCGCCAGATTGCTTGATGATTTTACTAGCAAAGCTAGCAGCTGCAACGACAGAAGGTTCTTCAGTCACAAAAGGTACTTGGTAGAGAGTTCCATCAACTAAGACATCTGGAACGATGGAATACGGAAGAGCAAAGGTTCCAATGACATTTTCGCTCATCTGATCTGCAATAGCAGGAGAAAGCGTTTCAGCTTGTTCTAGGAGTTGTTGCTCTGTTTCCTGTAATAATTGGTATTTTCGTAAATGGGCGATACGTTCGGCAATGGATTTTTTGGAAAAGCGAGACCAAGAGATTTTCATGCTTGGTCCTCCACAGCATGATAAACACGCTCATGTTCTCTGATTTCAGTGAGGGCATAGGTTTGATTATCGTAGTTTGAAAAGATAGCAGACCCTGTTTCATCAAGAATGGCTTCAGCAAAGAACAAGTCCTCGTATTCTGCTACACGAACTGGAGTTCGAGTGTCCAATTCTTGCAATCGATCTGTACGAAGGTGCTTTTCAAATCCTTCTACCAAGGTCATGCTAAAGAATTCAGCAACTGCTCCACTGCCATAGCTAAATAGAGCAATTTTCTCGCCAGCTACCAGCTGTGGTTGATTTTCCAGCAAGGAAAGAAGCCCCAAATACAGAGAACCAGTGTAGATGTTTCCCACTTTCTGACTATAACGAATGGATTGCTCAAAATTATAGGTGAGTTGACTGCGTTTTTCTTCGGATAATTCCTTAGTCAACAGTTTTTGAAGCCCTTTTAAAGCGAGTTTAGGATAGGGTAGATGAAAGCAAACGGCAGAAAACTCTTCCAGTGAGCGATTGAAACGTTTCTGATATTCTGCCCAAGTCGTTTTGAGAGTGTCTAGGTATTGCTTGGTTGAGTAAACACCATTGACAAAGGGAGTTGTCGAGTAATTTGGTCGCCAAAAGTCCATAATATCACGGGTTTGTGCGACTGCATCTCCGTTAAAAGAGAGGATGCGAGGATTGCTTGTAACCAGCATGGCAAGAGCTCCTGCTCCCTGCGTCGGTTCGCCAGAAGTTTCGATGCCATACTTGGCAATATCGCTTGCAATGACGAGAACTTTGGCATTTGGGTGACTTGCGACATGAAGCCGAGCATAGTCTAGAGCAGCAGTTGCTCCATAGCAGGCCTCTTTTATCTCAAAGCTCCGAGCAAAGGGTTGGATTCCTAGTAGTCCATGGATAAAGACAGCTCCAGCCTTGCTTTGGTCAATCCCAGATTCTGTGGCAAGGATGACCATCTCAATATCTTGCTTGTCTGCTTCTGTTAAAATAGATTGACTGGCTGTCGCTCCTAAGGTTACAATGTCTTCCGTTAAAGGTGCGATACTCAATTCTTTGAGCAAAAGCCCCTTGCTGAGTTTTTCAGGGTCAATATTTCTAGCAACAGCCAAATCTTGCAATTTAAGAACAAACTGACTGGTTGCAAAACCAATCTTATCAATTCCAATCTTCATACTTACCTCAATTCATTTGATACCTACAAGTATTTCTTCTTCTATTTTATCATAATTCATGGAAAAGACAGGGAAAAGACTATGGCAGGTAGAAAATATCTGAACAGCTGTTTGAGATCTATAGCTAGCTTTTCTTGAACAATACCTGCCCAATCCATTGCGATTAAAATGATTTTGGATAAGGTGCTTGAGCAATTAACCGAAGTCAAACACTAGGCTTGTTTGGAAAATGAAAGAGTTCATTCTAAACGTTAAGGTATAGGCGATGATTTGTCACTCTATAAAAATCAAAAGTTGACTAGGTTCCACAAATGAGAATTGTGGAAGGTGATCGATAAAACTAGCGTAGCTTGTGTCCTAAAAATCGTAGATAGAACTAGAGGCTATGCTGAAGATTATTTCATAATCCTTATCGCCAATCTTCAATAGTCCGCTGGATTGTTGAAGCAAGGGGAGTTAACAAGGTCAGATTTTGGTTTTTGACGAGCATGAACTGCTTGTGTGTTAAAATTGACGATTTCCGAACCAGTTCACTAGAATGAAGGGGCAAAGGGAGATTGTTGACCCATGAATTTCTTCTATGCTTTCGTGAGGATAGAGTCTGTAAGAACAAAATAAACTGAGCAATTAGCGGTGCTCAGTTTTTCAGATATTAGCGGTGTTTCAAATGTTGATAGACTTTTAAGACGATGCTACCAATAGCCATGCTGATGGAGATGACCAGTGCTAAGAGGACAATCAAGGTCGTATTGGCAATGGCGTGGTCATATTGTCCTGTCACAAAAAAGGCAGTTGTTCGATAGGAAAGATAACCAGGTACTAAGGGAGCAAGAGTTGCCAAGATAAAAACAACAGAGGGAGTCTTGTAGTAGATACTCAGAAACTGGCTGAGGCAAGATCCGACAATCGCTGCGACAAAGGTAGCAATAATCACATTTGTCGGGCCTTTCAGTAACAAATAAAGCAGCCAAACGAGCATGCCTAATAAGCTACTAACGACGAGCATTTTCTTTTGGATGTTTAAGACGATTAAAAATAACATGCTGGCAAAAAAGCTAGCCACTGCTTGGAGTAAGAGAGTTACAAAAGACATATTAGTTCACCAAAATAAGGGCAACAGAAGTGCCAGCACCGAGCGCAAGGGTAATCAGGAGAGACTCAAACAATTTACTCATGCCTGAATTGATATGATTGGTCATGATGTCACGAACAGCATTGGTAAGGGCAATTCCTGGCACAAAAGGCATGACCGCACCAGCGATAATCAAATCTGCACTGGAGTGAAAAGGCGTTAATTGGACCCAAAGTTGAGCTAGTAGGCCAAAAACTAGGGCTCCAGCAAACGAAGTGACAAATGGAATCCGAATCAATTTGTCCACATAAAGAGAGAAGGTAAAGCCAAAAAAGGTTGCGAGAGCAGCTCCCAAGGCATCGTAAAAATGTCCTCCAAACATAATCGAGAAAAAAGGAGCACAGAAAGTTGCTGCCAGAATGGTTTGCCGTTTGGTATAGGGAAAGCCACTGGTCTTTAGCTGAGTTAAGGCTTCTAGGGCCTCTTCTAAAGAGAGGGAACCGGCAACCAATTTTCGTGAAATCTGGTTGACATGACACACCCTTTCGATATTATAGGAAGAATGGGTGATTCGTTTCATCCTAGAAATATTGGTATTTTCAATCGAGAAGAAAATAGCGGCCGGCATAGCAAGGATATTGCAATCTAAAATCCCTTTTGCATGGGCAATTCGCAGCATGGTATCCTCTACACGGTGGATTTCTGATCCGCTTTGAAGCAAAATAGTACCGGCTAACATGGCAACATCAATAATGTGATTTAATTCTTTTGATTCTTCCATCGTGCTGTCCTTTTATTGATATAAGCCTATTATATCAAAAATTTTAGGAAAAAATGGAGGAAAACAAGAGAATTCTAGAAATAGCTGATAAAAATTCTAGAAAGTGCTATAATAATATTAGTAATAAAAAGGAGGGTTGTAAATGAAAGCATTCATAAAGCATTGGAAACTGTTGTTTTTAGGGATTTTTAGCTTATCTCTGACAGGCTGTTGGCAGAAGCCTCCAGCTGACTATGACTTTGCTATTTCTCATGCTTCTACCCTGACTACATTTAAGACAAGAGAAGGAGGATTTGATACTTCAACCTATCCCTTACCCAGAAATAAAGGCTTGGTCGGCAATACGGTTATTCCGTACGGAAAAACCTATCTAGCTAAAGAGACAGGAAAAGGGGATCTTGCCCTGCAACTGGATATGGAGACGGGCAAAATTACTCGCAACAGGGAGTTGGGTGTATTGAGCAGCTGGATATCTGATGACAGATATGTGTACGGTGTCAAAGATGGTCAGTATTTAGAATTTCTCAAATATGACCAAAAATTAGAGCAGGTGGAGCAAAAGACAATTGTCGATGATGAATACGCTAGCAGTGTTTCCTCAATGACCTTTCTTGGCAGTCATCTCTACGCTCTGGTCAATCAACGTTTATTAGCAGATGAAACCTTGCAGACGCAGCGTCATCAGATTTGGCGGTTATCACCAGATTTAGAAATCGAGGAGAAGATTGATTTAGGAGATGCGGTTGGTGGCTATATGAGCCTGGCTGCACTAGGAGATAGGCTCTATATAGCAGAAACAATTATAGGCAAGGATGATGCTGGAGAATATATCGGTGGCAACCATATTTTTACCTATGATACAAAGACACAGGAAGAAGGAGTTATTGAGTTAGACCTTTCTTATCCGAGACGTTTAAGTGTCGATGAGTCTGGGAAAAAACTCTTGATTGAACATGATTGGACAAAAATGGATGGGTATGTCTGGACCGTTTTAGATCTTGACAGCGGAGAGCAACAGCCGATTGTGTTTCCAAGAGGAGAGGTAGATTATTTACTGCCCTATGCTATTCATAAGGGACGTTATTATTTTGGTCTAGATGGGAAATTAGTTGTTTATGATCCGAGCAAACATGAGCATACTGACTATGATTTAAAAGAGTACGGCATTGGGATTCCCGAGGCTATTTTATTCCGAGAGTAGTGTTGATTGCAGGGGTGGAATAGCTTGAAAGATGAAAGATGGGAGAATAGAGAGAAGGCTTTATAGTTAGATATAAGGCATAGAGATCTTTAATTTTTTCAGAAAGTTCATCGTGCTTGAACAATAATCGGATTTAATAGACTTGTTCAGGAATACTCCATTTTAAAGCACAAGCCGTTAAAAAAATCATCTAGTTATAACTCATCGAGTTTCCGAACAGCTCTAATATAAAAATAAGCATTTGTATAGCTATTCCAAACTATAAAATCGATTGCTAGGCTTCATTGTTTGATAATTTATACTCAATGAAAACCAAAGTTAGCAATTTTGCGACTTTCTTAGATGGTTCGAACGCAAACTAGCTATTTTTTATGCCTGTACTTTTCATATACTAAAAAATCATCCTGTTTGATTTACTGAAACTGCTTTATTTTAAAACAAAAATAGCCATTTATACAATGAAGTTAGTTAAATAAGGCAAATAGGATGTTTTTTCAATGAATAAAGTGAACAATGATAAAAAGGGGACATTTACATCTAAGCCATCTAAGAAAGTTTCACAAGTGTTAATTTTGATGTTTATAGAGTATCATAAGCTCTAATATAGACACCTCTATCTTGTTTTTTCTGCGTTGCGTTATGCGGATATTTTTCATATAATAGAAGATAGAACAGAAAAGGAGAACCTTATGTCAAACTTATCAGTAAATGCGATTCGTTTCCTTGGTATTGATGCCATTGAAAAATCAAAATCAGGCCACCCAGGGGTAGTGATGGGGGCTGCACCAATGGCTTATAGCCTATTTACCAATCAACTAGCAATCAATCCTCAAGTACCAAACTGGATTAATCGTGACCGTTTTGTCTTGTCAGCAGGACACGGTTCGATGCTCCTTTATGCTCTTCTTCACTTATCTGGTTTTGAAGAAGTAAGCATGGATGAAATCAAGAATTTCCGTCAATGGGGTTCTAAAACACCAGGCCATCCAGAATATGGTCATACTGCTGGGGTGGATATTACGACGGGTCCTCTTGGACAGGGAATTGCGACTGCTACAGGTTTTGCCCAAGCAGAGCGTTTCCTAGCAGCTAAGTACAATAAAGAAGGATATAACCTTTTTGACCACTATACCTACGTTATCTGTGGAGATGGGGATTTGATGGAAGGTGTCTCTGCCGAAGCGGCTTCTTATGCTGGTTTGCAAAAACTAGACAAGCTCATTGTCCTCTATGATTCAAATGATATTAACTTAGATGGGGAAACGAAAGATTCCTTTACAGAAAATGTTCGTGCCCGCTATGAAGCCTATGGCTGGCATACCGATCTTGTAACGGATGGGACGGATGTTGTCGCGATTAATCAAGCAATCGAAACAGCAAAAGCAGCAGGCAAGCCAGCTCTTATCGAAGTGAAAACGATTATCGGATATGGTTCTCCAAATAAACAGGGGACAAATGCAGTACATGGCGCCCCACTCGGAGCAGAAGAGACAGAAGCCACTCGTAAAGCGTTAAACTGGAACTTTGCTCCATTTGAGATTCCAGCAGAAGTGTATGCAGATTTCAAGGAAAAAGTCGCTGACCGTGGTCAAGCAGCTTACGTAGCATGGGAGCAGCTGGTAGCGGATTACAAGGTAGCCTATCCAGAATTGGCAGAAGAAGTGACTGCTATTATTGAAGGTCGAGATGCAGTAGAGTTGAAACCGAGCGATTTCCCAGCACATGAAGCAGGCTTCTCGCAAGCCACTCGTAATTCAAGTCAGGATGCGATTAATGCAGCAGCTAACGTTCTTCCAACTTTCTTGGGTGGTTCGGCTGACTTGGCTCATTCAAATATGACCTACATCAAGGAAGATGGCTTGCAAGACGACGCTCATCGCCTCAATCGCAATATTCAATTTGGTGTACGTGAATTTGCGATGGGAACTGTGTTGAATGGTATGGCAGCACACGGTGGACTTCGTGTCTATGGCGGTACCTTCTTTGTCTTTTCAGACTATTTGAAGGCAGCGATTCGTTTGTCAGCCCTTCAAGGACTTCCAGTAACCTATGTCTTTACCCATGATTCGATTGCCGTTGGAGAAGATGGTCCAACGCATGAGCCAATTGAGCACTTGGCAGGACTTCGTGCGATGCCAAACTTGACGGTCTTTCGTCCAGCCGATGCGCGTGAAACACAGGCAGCATGGTACTTGTCATTGATGAGCACATCAACACCTTCAGCTCTCGTTCTCACTCGTCAAAATCTGACAGTAGAAGAAGGAACGGACTTTGACAAGGTGGCAAAAGGTGCTTATGTTGTTTACGAAGAAGCAGGATTTGATACCATTCTTCTTGCCTCTGGTTCAGAAGTCAACTTGGCAGTGAGTGCTGCGAAAGCCCTGGCAACAGAAGGTATCAAGGTTCGTGTCGTCAGCGTGCCTTCGACAGAACTCTTTGATGCACAAGATGCAGCCTATAAGGAAGAAATTCTACCAAATGCCATCCGTCGCCGTGTAGCCATTGAAATGGGTGCCACTCAAAGCTGGTACAAATATGTTGGTCTAGATGGTGCGGTACTTGGTATTGATACCTTTGGAGCTTCTGCACCAGCAGCCAAAGTCATCGAAGAATATGGCTTTACTGTGGAAAATGTGGTTAAAACAGTTAAAGGATTGTAAAACATTTACACGAGAAGTTGAGTTCATACTCAGCTTCTTTTTGTGAGGCATGTGCTAGGTGGGTCAGTAGATTTGTTTGGGAGCACTCCGTTGTAAGATACAAGCCATTCAAAAATATCCATATCGCTGGTTTAAAATTATCTAGTCGAGTTTCCGAGCAATATTGCTCATGAAGCAGTGATGATATGTACAAAAATATAATTTTGATTGTAAAAACGAGCCTAATTTTCTTCTTACAAGATTATCTTTCTCTAGAAATCTATGTTTTTTCCCATTTTTTCTATTTTGTGATAAAATAAAGAAAATGGAGGCGGTTTCTTATGGTAGAAAAAGAAGCGATGATTTATCAATTACTAGCAGAATTAAACATTGAGTATGTGCGATTGGACCATGAGCCGATTTATTCGGTGCGAGATACGGAGATTCGTCTGCCTGGTCAGCAGGTAAAAAATCTTCTGTTAAAAACGAAAAAAGGACGGCAATTTTATCTATTTATTCTCCCTGATGAAAAGACTGCAAATATCAAGCAATTGGCAGAGGCTCTAGGAGAAAAACGCCTATCATTTGCGAGCGATAGCGACTTGGAAGACCTATTGCAGGTAGAGGCGGGGTCAGTTACGCCATTTGGTCTAATCTTTGATACGGACAAAAAAGTACAGGTTTTGGTAGATGAAACAGTTGACGATAGTCTAACAGTTGGCTTTCATCCTTTTGTAAATACGACAACCCTTAATATCTCTTATCATGATTTCTTGCGTTTTGTCGATTTTTCAGGACATGAGGCGAAACGAATACTAGGGTGAACATCTTCCGAATACCAAATACCAAGGCATAGCTAAGCGGTATTCCTAAAGGAAATATGAGATTTTCTACTTCAGCCCGGCCATCAACGGACAGAGCCAGAAAGGGGAAACAGACCTTTAAAGTTTAGGGGAATTAGGTTCAAACTTGAAAAGTGAGCTGTCATTTGTTATAATAATTTTTATCTGAATAAAAGGAGCAAATCATGCCAACATTATTAATTATGCTAATTGTGCTGATGGGGTCTATGTACTTTATGCAGCGTAATCAAAAGAAACAAGCTCAAGAACATATGAATCGTTTGAACAAGCTTGAAAAAGGAACGGAAGTAGTCACCATCGGAGGTCTGTACGGAGTGGTTGATGAAGTGGACCATGACAAACGGACAGTGACCTTGGATGTGGATGGGGTCTATTTAACGTTTGAACTCATTGCGATTAAGCGTGTTTTGACAGAGCCAGCAGTCACAGAAGAAGCGGTGAGTGAAGTTGTTACTACAGATGAAGTGAGTGAAGCAGATTCTGCAATTGAAGAATAAAATGAAGGGATAGAGAGTAATCATTTCTATCCTTTTTTATTTGTCGAAGATGGGCAAAAAGATTTTACCAAAGGGATAAAAATGGTGGAGATAGCTTGCAGATAAAGAAGAGAACAACTAGAGGAATAACTTCTTTCCTTGCTTTGAGGGAGCTAGATCAGTTTGAATGGGGACTAGTCTAGAGATTTGTAGGTAGGTGTGAGGAGAAAGGTGGAGAAAAGTGTATTTTATTGGGATTTATGGTATAATGAAATGATTATAATCATCAAAAATCGAAATCGAGGATGCTTTTTTAGCTTGTTGGCTATTTGTTTCTGATGAGATTTTGAGATTGATAGCGTATAAAATGTTGTTAGGAAGCAAGCAAATGTTTGGTTTTAAGAAAAAGGAAAAAATAGACCTTCCCCTACAAGTTCCAAAACATATCGGGATTATTATGGATGGAAATGGTCGTTGGGCAAAAAAGCGGATGCAACCGCGTGTATTTGGTCATAAGGCAGGCATGGAAGCACTTCAAAATGTGACAATTGCTGCAAAAAATTTAGGAGTTCAGGCACTGACAGTTTATGCCTTTTCAACAGAAAATTGGAAGCGACCTGAAAAAGAAGTCAAATTCATTATGAATTTACCTGTCGAATTTTACGAGCGTTATGTTCCAGAATTACACAAAAATAATGTGAAAATTCAAATGATTGGAGATACGAATCGCCTGCCGGAAGCCACTTACCAAGCACTTTGTAAGGCCGAGGAGCTGACCAAGTTGAATACAGGGCTAATTCTAAATTTTGCTTTGAATTATGGAGGTCGAGCAGAAGTGACCCAAGCCATTCGGATGATTGCTCAGGATGTATTGGATGCCAAGTTTAATCCTGGGGATATTAGCGAAGAAATGGTGGATGACTATTTACAGACCAGCATTCTTCCAAGGGTCTTGCGCGATCCGGAGTTGATTATTCGGACCAGTGGAGAGTTACGATTGAGTAATTTCTTGCCTTGGCAGAGCGCCTACAGTGAACTTTATTTCACGGATACCTTGTGGCCTGACTTTGATGAGAAGGCCCTTGAAATGGCTATCAGGGAGTATAGTCGCCGCAATCGTCGCTTTGGAGCGATTTAGGAGGAATCATGGACAAGGATTTAAAAAAACGGGTCATTTTTGGAGGGATAGCTCTGGCTGTCTTCCTACCAATTTTAATGGCAGGGGGCGTTGTTTTCCAGATAGGAGTGGGCTTGCTTGCTATGGGAGCTGTACATGAACTGCTCAAGATGAAGGGGCTAAAAACAGCAACTTTAGAAGGCTTATTGGCTATGTTAGCAGCTTTTGTCTTAACCCTTCCCCTGGAAAATTACTTAAAATTTTTACCAGTTGATGGGAATGTTATCACTTATAGTATTGTTGTATTTATCCTCTTGGGAGCTACGGTGTTTCATGAGGATTATAGTTTTGAAGACGCAGTTTATCCGATTGCCTCAAGTCTGTATGTCGGTATGGGCTTTAATGCCCTGTTAGATGCTAGAATTGCAGGGCTTGACAAGGTCTTACTCGCTCTTTTTATCGTTTGGGCAACGGATAGCGGAGCTTACTTAGTCGGTCGGAGATATGGCAAAAGAAAGCTGGCACCGACTGTTTCGCCTAATAAAACGATGGAAGGCAGTCTGGGGGGGATTTTCCTAGCAGTCTTGGTAGCCTTTATCTTTATGTTGGTGGATAGAAGTGTCGCTGCTCCGCACCATTTTGTGACCATGCTCTTTTTGACAGTGGTGTTTAGCCTTGCAGGTCAGTTTGGAGATTTGGTAGAAAGTTCACTAAAACGTCATTTTGGAGTCAAAGATTCTGGGAAATTTATTCCTGGACATGGTGGAGTTTTAGATCGGTTTGACAGTTTACTCTTTGTCTTTCCTCTGATGCACTTCTTTGGCTTGTTTTAACCAATAGAAAGGTCGGTAATAGCTACATGAAAGGAATTTTAGCCTTTATACTCATTTTCTGTGTGATTGTGGTAATTCATGAATTTGGGCACTTCTATTTTGCCAAAAAATCAGGCATTCTTGTACGCGAATTTGCGATTGGGATGGGGCCTAAAATCTTCTCCCATATCGGACGAGATGGCACAGCTTATACGATTCGCATGCTGCCCCTAGGGGGGTATGTTCGGATGGCGGGCTGGGGCGAAGATACTACGGAGATTAAGACCGGAAGCCCTGCTAGTCTGACCTTGGATGCAAGTGGTAAGGTAATTCGCATCAATCTTTCTGGGAAAAAGGTTGATCAAACAGCCCTACCTATGAATGTGACGAAGTTTGATTTTGAGGACAAGTTAGAAATTACAGGCTTGGTCTTGGAAGAAGAAAAGACCTATGCCGTCGATCACGATGCAACCATTGTGGAGCAAGATGGTACGGAGGTTCGCATTGCGCCATTGGACGTTCAGTACCAGAATGCAAGTATTGCAGGTCGCCTAATAACCAACTTTGCCGGTCCTATGAATAATTTCATTTTAGGAATTGTAGCCTTTATGCTCCTTGTCTTCATGCAGGGAGGCGTGCCAAATCCTGAGAGCAATCAGGTGCGGGTCGTCCCTGATGGTGCTTTAGCACAGGCAGGCGTACAAACCAATGATAGGATTTTAAAGATTGGTTCCCATACAATTTCAAATTGGGAAGATTTGACGCAAGCGGTGGATAGTGAGACCAAGGATGCAAAGAAAGAATTAAAGCTGACCGTTCTTATCAAAACGAGCAAAGAAGAAAAAGAACTCATCATAGAGCCTAAAAAAGAGGGAGAGCGATACGTGATTGGTGTCATGCCTTCGCTCAAATCTGATTTTCCTTCTATGATTGTAGGAGGGTTCACTGAGGCTTGGAATGCAAGTTTCCGTATCTTTGGTGCTCTGAAAAATCTGGTTCTTCGTCCCAATCTCAATGAACTAGGCGGACCTGTTGCCATTTTCCAAGCCAGCAATCAAGCAGCTCAAAATGGGCTAGAAAGTGTGATTGGACTTTTGGCAATGCTGTCTCTAAATATTGGAATTTTTAATCTCATCCCTATTCCAGCCCTTGACGGTGGGAAAATTGTTCTCAATCTGCTAGAGGCTATCCGCAGAAAACCACTCAAGCGAGAAACAGAAAGCTATGTGACCCTAGCAGGAGTAGCCATCATGGTCTTTTTGATGTTAGCGGTGACTTGGAATGATATTATCCGTGCCTTCTTCTAAGAATGATTTAAATTGAATGATAAAGGAGTTTATATGAAACAAAGTAAAATGCTAATCCCTACTCTTCGCGAAATGCCTAGTGATGCACAGGTCATCAGCCATGCACTTATGTTGCGTGCGGGCTATGTCCGTCAGGTATCCGCAGGAGTCTATTCTTACCTTCCTTTGGCCAATCGCGTTATTGAAAAAGCCAAAAATATTATGCGTGAGGAATTTGACAAAATCGGGGCTGTCGAGATGTTTGCACCAGCCCTCCTCAGTGCAGATTTGTGGAGAGAAAGTGGCCGTTACGACACCTACGACGGTGGTCTTTATAAGTTGAAAAATGGAGAAGGCTCTGATTTTATCTTGGGACCAACTCATGAAGAAACCTTTACAGCCTTGGTGCGTGATTCTGTAAAATCATACAAGCAATTACCGCTCAATCTCTACCAAATCCAAGCTAAATACCGGGATGAAAAACGCCCACGAAATGGTCTACTTCGCACCCGTGAGTTCATTATGAAAGACGGATATAGCTTCCATGCCAACTACGAAGATTTAGATGTCGTCTATGACGAATACAAAACAGCCTATGAGAACATCTTTACTCGCAGTGGTTTGGAGTTCAAAGGCATTATCGGCGATGGCGGAGCGATGGGAGGAAAAGATAGCCAAGAATTTATGGCGATTACCCCTGACCGTACAGATATCAATCATTGGGTCATTTTAGATAAATCTGTAGCAAGTTTTGATGAAATTCCAGAAGAGATTCAGGCAGAAATCAAGACAGAACTAGCAAGTTGGTTGGTGTCTGGAGAAGATACGATTGTGTATTCGAGTGAATCTAGCTATGCAGCCAATATCGAAATGGCCACCAACGAGTACAAGCCAAGCAACCGTGTGGAAACACAAGCAGAGATAGTGCGTGTGGAAACACCAGATTGCAAAACTATTGATGATGTAGCAGATTTCTTAAAAGTGGATGAAGGGCAAGCCATTAAGACCTTGGTATATGTGGCAGATGAAGAGCCCGTTGTTGCCCTTCTGGTCGGCAATGACCAGCTCAATGAAGTAAAGCTTAAAAATCATCTTGGAGCCAATTTCTTTGACGCAGCTGACGAGGCATTCGTTCAAAACCTACTCGGGGCAAGTTTTGGTTCGCTGGGACCAGTGAATCTACCAGAGGGAGTAAAAATCATTGCTGACCGTAAAGTACAGGACATGCATAATGCCGTGGCGGGAGCTAATGAAGATGGCTATCACCTGACGGGTGTTAATCCAGGGCGTGATTTTACAGCAGAATTTGTCGATATCCGTGAAGTTCGTGAGGGTGAAATCTCACCAGATGGCAAAGGAGTTCTGAAATTCGCGCGTGGAATTGAAATCGGACACATCTTTAAACTGGGTACACGCTATTCAGATAGTATGGGTGCAACAGTCTTGGATGAAAATGGCCGTGCTGTGCCAATGGTCATGGGCTGCTATGGAATTGGTGTGAGTCGCCTGCTTTCAGCTGTTATGGAACAACACGCTCGTCTTTTTGTAAACAAAACACCAAAAGGGGAGTATCGCTATGCCTGGGGTATTAACTTCCCGAAAGAATTAGCTCCATTTGACGTGCATTTGATTACGGTGAATGTCAAAGATGAGGCAGCACAAGACTTGACCCAAGATCTTGAAAACCGCTTGATGGACGCCGGTTACGAGGTCTTGACAGATGACCGTAACGAGCGCGTAGGTGTAAAATTCTCAGATAGTGATTTGATTGGCTTGCCAATCCGTGTAACAGTTGGTAAAAAAGCAGCAGAAGGGATTGTTGAAGTCAAAATCAAAGCTACTGGAGATACCATTGAAGTCCATGCGGATAACTTATTGGAAACCCTTAGTATCTTGGGAGAACACAAATAATGAATGAAGGAGAGATTTTTTCTCTCTTTTTTTCATTTTTTAAAAAACTTGCGAATAATTAGTTAGACAGGCAGCGCGCGAGCCTATCTAATCGAAAAAAATGTTGAAAGGTTATCCCTATGTTACAATTGAATGTTACTCCTACTGTTAAAAAATATTCGCTCCTAGCTGCCTCTGCTCTTGCTGCATTTACATTAATGACATCTCAAGTTTCAGCAGATGAGATTGCAAATACTTCTGTCACAAGTCCAACAGAGCAAGTGTCACCTGCAACACCAGAAGTCGCTACGCCTGTAGCAAATCTAGTAGAAAGCAAATCTGAAACCTTGGAGGCAGCTTTGCTAGAAACTTCAGTAGCATCTTCGACGGATGATCGTTCAGCGATTCAGACAGAGAAAACAGACACGAAGACGGAAGAGCAGACAGTTTCGATTGCTCCAAATACGGATGTTCATGAGGAAAAACCAGTAGCTCAAGCCTTCAATCCAGAAACAAGAGAAGCTGCTTTGGTTCAGGCACCAAAGTTGGAAACCCGTGAGGCAAATTCAAATAATGATACAACGACGTTCCGTTCAGCAGGTTTCCGTAGTGCAGGTGTGACCTCCCAATTTCGTGGGGATGACTATCCTGCCTATTTGAAAAATGCAGCACCAGATACAATCGTGGATCCGTGGTTGATGTATAACCGTGAATGTACATCATTTACAGCTTATCGTCTAAGCTCTGCGAATGGTTATCAATTGCCAGCTGGCTATGGGAATGCGAATACCTGGGGTCATATTGCTCGTAATAACGGTATTCGAGTGGATATGAAGCCAGCAGTAGGTGCTGTGGCTTGGTTTGATTCTTATGTCGGTGGTGCTTATGGAGCTGGTCACGTTACATGGGTCGCTGAGGTTTTAGGAAATCAAGTCCGTATCGAGGAATATAATTATGGAAATCCGAGTCATCATTACAACACCCGAATTATTCCTGCCAATGCGGTTAGTGGCTATATCCACTTTAAAGACCTAGGCGGAGCTACAGCACCGGCAACGAGTTCGTCAGCAACCCAACAAGGTGGAACAAACACACTCGCATCAAGTGGTGTTTACCAATTTACCAAACGCTCAAGTGTGAAAAATGTTCCTCGTGTTTCCGCACCAGAGTTGGCAGCATACGAAGCTGGTCAGTCCGTAAATTACGATCGTGTTATGCAGGCGGACGGACATAGATGGATTAGTTATGTGAGCTTTTCAGGAGTGCGTCGTTATGTTGCAGTAGAAGAAGTTCAAACACCAGCTCCAAAACCAGTAGCTACAACACCGGCACGTGTGACTATTCCATCTAGCGGAACTTATCAATTTACGGGTTATGCAGGAATCAAGGCAGAGCCACGAATGGCTGCAGAAGACTTAGCACACTATACTGCAGGAGATACTGTCAATTATGATCGTGTGCTAGATGGTGACGGTCATCAGTGGATTAGTTACATTGGCTATTCAGGAGCTCGCCGCTATATCGCAATCAATTAACTGAAAAATTACCAAAAAGTTACAAATATTTCAAAATTGTGTTGACAAGTGTGCTGCTACATGATACAATAATGATAGATGAAATAATATGAAAAAAGGAGAAAACAACATGAAAAAACAATGGATGACAAAATCAGCGATGGTCTTGGTAGCAGCTTCACTTTTTCTTGGAGCTTGCTCTAATCAAACAAATCGGGCAAGTGGAGTAGATTCTAGTCAAGCAAAAGTAGAGCAATCTTCTACAAAAACGTCAGCAAAAACAAATAAAAATAATACAAAAGCTTCTAGCTCAGCGATGAGCCAATCAGGGGAAGAAACAAAGTCAAACACAGAAAGTCAATCAGCAACTGCCAAATCAGCTGAAAACGAAGCTGCAGAAAAAAAAGAAGAGGCAACTCAATCAGCTGCGAGTGCGATTGATGTCAATGCTCTTCTCAATGGGGACTATTCAAGTATTGCAGGAACTTGGAAAGACGATGAAGGTCATTTTGTCACCTTTGATGCTAACGGTCCCGTTTCATCCAGCTTTCCTGGTGATAAAAAAGTGAAGCAAGAGAGCATGCAAGGACATGCCGTGACAGCAGGTGTCTATATTGGATCTTACGGACTTCTATTTGAAGATGATTCAGAGAATGCTTCAGCAGCCTGGGCTGTGAATGTGGTACCAGCAGGCGTAGCGAGCTCTTACTTTAAGATTGTACGAGATCAAGATGCCATTTATATGGGACAAGGTGTGGACATGGAGAACCACCCTTACTATCGAGCAAATTAAAAAGCAATCAGCATGAAGGAACAGGATTCATGCTGATTTTTTAATTTGATAGTGCTTGGTAGCGTGTTATGAGCTTAGGAAAGGAAATTTCTATCAATGCATTCTATGGGTAAGTAGTATCTTTCGTTAAAAATATTTCAAAAAAATTACAAATATTTCAAAAATGTGTCGACAAATAATGGTGTTAATATTATAATAACAGGAAAGAAAGCGAGGTAAAACACATGACAAAGAAAACAATCCTATCCGCAGTGACATTAGCTTCTGTGGCCCTATTATTGACGGCTTGCGAACAAAAAGCGACAGAATCAAATTCTTCGAATTCATCAAGCATTGAGCAGAGTATGGCGAAAAGTAAGGATAAAAAATCAAGTCAATCTAGCTCATCTGAAATGATGAAAAATAAAAAAGAAGATGTCCAAGATACAGATATGAAAGCAAGTGCATCTTCTTCGGAACAAGAGGGATCGTCAGCTGAAGAAATAGCGGCTCAATCTTCAAAGCAGACCCAAGAAACAGGAAAAGGGGGCTATGAAGCAAAGGATGGTGGCACATTGCCTTTATTTGAAGATACTCCTGTCTATACTGCTATGGATAAGGGAAAAAGTGCAGGCTTTACGCTTCCAGTTGGTGAGGTGAACTGGGATCAGTATATGCAAGGAAATGGAGATTACTGGTATAGCTATGTAGGAAATGACGGTGTTCGGTATTACATCGCTTATTCAGATGTAGGGCACTGATAGTCTAATAGTACTGACTCTTTGTCAAATACATACGAAAGGTAGGGCGGTAAAACCGCTTGTCACTGAGTTTTCGAATAACTGTAGATGTTGAGATGGAAAGTCTGTCGGCTATAGCAGTCATGGATGCTTTCTCGATGAGAAGCTGGGCAACTTTCTGTTTGACAATGGTTGGAATCTGATGATTTTTAGGGATCAGTGACGTCTCTGCGACAGCGATTTTTCCACAGTCTTTGCACATGAAACGACGCTTTTTGAGACGAATCAAAATCCTATAGCCAGCACAATCAAGAAAAGGGAGCTTAGATTCACGCTGGAAATCGTATTTGCCTATCTTTCCTTGACAGTAAGGGCAAGGCGGTGCAAGCTAATCTAAGAATGCCTTCAATTCCTTATGGGTTCCTATATCGAGTGTTTCCTTGTCGAATAGGATAGTGGGGTCTTTAAATTCCAGCAGTTTTGTGATAAAATGAGTTTGTTCCATATGAGTCTTTCTAAATGATAGTTTTGTCGCTTTTCATTGTAAATCATATGGAACTTTTTTTCTACACTCAAACGGCTCTATAACCTCTGCGGTGGAGTTACCCACTACAGAAATTATAGAGCCGAAAAGGCGGGATTATCCGCTTTTTTTGCGACTTCTACGAATAGATAAGTAGGAGGAAAATGATATGTATAATAAAGTAATTTTAATCGGTCGTTTGGTGAGTACACCAGAATTGAAAAAAACACCGAATGACAAATCGGTGGCGCGTGTTACAGTAGCCGTTAATCGTCGCTACAAAGACCAAAACGGAGAGCGAGAAGCTGATTTTGTAAATGTCGTAGTTTGGGGACGTCTTGCAGAAACCCTAGCCAGCTATGCCACGAAAGGAAGTTTGATTTCGCTGGATGGTGAATTGCGGACACGCAAGTATGATAAGAACGGAGTCACTCACTATGTCACAGAAGTACTCTGCAATGGATTCCAATTGTTAGAAAGTCGAGCACAACGTGCGATGCGTGAAAACAATGTCGCTGAAGATTTAGCAGATCTTGTCTTGGAGCAAGAAGAGCTACCTTTCTAAAGTTTCGAGATATACTATGATTTAATCCCTCATTTGGCTAATAGCAATGAGGGATTTTTGTAAAACAAAAAGAGACTGGCCAAAAACTAGCCAATCATAAAAAATACAGATAGACTCAAGCTGATTTTGATTGAGTGTAAGTCTCTAGTCTGTGAACAAAAGTAGAACAAAAACGAAAAAAAGCCTTTAGAATAAGGCTTCTGAGTACTAAAATATGCCCCCTACAGGGATCGAACCTGTGACCCACGGATTAAGAGTCCGCTGCTCTGCCAGCTGAGCTAAGGAGGCAATAGAAAAAGCTGTATTGGTGCCGGACTGTCACGATTTGTATTGAACCCGCGCAATTAAGCAGGTGGGCAACTCGCTCTAACTGAAGCTGCTTCCGCGTGTAACGGCCTGCATGCTGTTAGAAGACTTTTGTTTCCCTAGTAATACAAAAAATAGTCGGTCAACACTTAAGTGTGAAGTCGTACACCACAGCGTTTCTATGTATATATAATACCATATTTTCAAAAAAATTCAAGAGAAAAATGCATTTTTTTTGAAACCGATACCATTATTTTTTTAAGCGGTCAATCTTTTCTTTTGTAGTAGCGAGGGCGCGCTCATACTTACCGGTTTGATTGGGTTCAAAGTAATTTTTCCCTAGCAATTTATCTGGTAGATACTGCTGGTCAACCCATTTTTCAGGAAAGTTATGGGGATAGAGATAATCTTGTGCATTGCCCAATTCCTTGCTCCCCTTGTAATGACCATCTCGGAGATGACGTGGAATGGGAAGATGCCCTGTTTTTTTGAGGTCAGCAATTGCTTGATCCATGGCTAGATAAGCGGAGTTTGATTTTGGTGACAGGGCGAGATCAATGACAATATTGGCAATGGGAATGCGAGCTTCTGGAAAACCAATTTTTTGAGCGGCTTCAAGGGCTGTTACCGTGTGGATTTGGGCTTCGGGATTGGCAAGTCCGATGTCTTCGTAGGCAATTACCATGAGTCGCCTTGCAAGGCTGGGTAAATCACCAGCTTCAATCAAGCGAGCTGCATAGTGGAGACTGGCATTGACATCACTCCCACGGATGGATTTTTGAAGAGCAGAGAGGACATCGTAATGTCCGTCGCCATTCTTATCCATGGTGATATAGCTTTTTTGTAAACTATTTTCCATGGTATCGCGTGTGATGTGGCGGATGCCCTCTTCATTCTCTGGGGTGGATAGGACGGCTAACTCAAGGGAATTGAAAGCAGAACGTAAATCTCCATTGGTACTGGTTGCAATGAAATCAAGAGCCTCATCATCGAGAGAGACCGGGAAATCAAAGCCACGCTCAGTATCAGTAATAGCCATTTGAACGGCTGTTTTGATGTCGTCGTTGGAAAGTGGTTCTAGCTCAAAAATCTGAACACGACTGCGAATGGCAGGAGTCACAGAAAAGAAAGGATTTTCTGTAGTGGCGCCAATCATGATGAGATTGCCGTTTTCAAGGAGAGGCAAGAGAAAATCTTGTTTGGTCTTATCCAAGCGATGAATTTCATCGAGAAGTAGGATTAGACCACCTGAAAATTTTGCCTCTTCTGCAATTTCTTGAAGTCGCTTTTTGGTGTCAACAGTCGCATTGAAGGTACGAAAAGCGTATTTTGAGGTTCCTGCGATGGCACTTGCGATACTGGTTTTTCCAATGCCTGGTGGTCCATATAAAATCATGGAAGACAGGCGTTTTGCCTCGACCATCCGGCGGATAATCTTTCCTTTTCCGACTAAGTGGTTTTGGCCAATAATCTGGTCAATGGTTTTGGGACGCATGCTCAGTGCTAAATTCTCAATCATGGATTTCCCATCTCCTATCTTTTTGGCTGGTTTTGTGTTACACTTATCTATATATTCTATCATAAATACAGCAAAGTGAGGCAAGATGAGTAAGTACGGATTTTTAGATGTGTTGGATAAGACCATGGAGAAGGATTTTCCATACGATTTTGAAATCAATTGGGATAAGAAAAATCATGCGGTGGAGGTTGCTTTTCTGTTAGAAGTGGAAAATCAGGCAGGTATTGAAACAGTTGATGATGAGGGAAATCGGACAACAGAAGATATCTTCTTTGAAGAGGCAGTTTTATTTTATAATCCTTTAAAATCAACCGTTCAGGAAGAGGAGTATTTAGCGGCTATTCCTTATGAGCAGAAAAAAGGCTTATCCAGTGAGTTTTTGGCTTATTTTGTCGGATTTTTGGCAGAAACAGCTGAAAAAGGATTGGATGATTTAATGGACTTTTTGGCAGATGAAGAAGCAGAAGAATTTGCGATTGTCTGGGATAAAGAAGCTTTTGAAAATGGCAGAGCAGCTTTGCAAGAAAAGGATTTTCATCCGTATCCGAGGTATTAGAGATGTATCATCGTAGTAAAAATATCAATATTTTTCTAATGGATGGAGATGTTACAGGGAGAATGAAGTGTACCTTGTCCAATTGGACAGGAGTCTTGTATAAAATTCCTCGCATCCAACTTGCGACTCTCAAAGAACGGGACGAATTGAAACAAAGTGGCATTTATTTTTTGTTTGGCAAGGACGATGAGACCCAACAAGATATTACGTATATTGGCCAAGCAACCACTCGGAAAAATGGGGAGGGTGTCCTATTACGTGTGCAGGAGCATACCAGAGACTCTCATGCTGATTATTTCAACGATGTCATTATTTTGACAACGCAAAACAATTCATTCGGGCCAACTGAAATTAGCTATTTGGAAAATTCGTTTACCAACCTTGCCAAGGAAGCTGGGCGATTTATCGTTAAAAATGGTAATGAGCCTAATCCAGGTCATGTGACAGAAGAGAAGCAAGCGGAGTTAGACGAAATTATTGAATATGCGACGATGATTATTGGAACATTAGGTTATAAGCTATTTGTACCGATTATTCGGAAAGAGTCTGTCTTTTCTGAAAAACAGCAGGAAGATGAGCAACTACTTCATTTGAAACGAAAGACGAAGAAATCAAAGCAAGAAATTCAAGCGATCTGTAAGCGGACTGCGGAAGGGTTTGTTGTCTTAAAAGGCAGTATGGTGGATCTGATTGATGCTCCCCATCTTTCTGAATCGGTGAAGGGACTAAGAGAAGAGTTGGTGAAAAGGAATGTGATTCAAGATGGTATTTTGCAACAAAATCAACTTTTCAATAGTGCTTCAACAGCAGCTATGTTTGTGCTCGGTATGAGTGCGAACGGACGGACAGAATGGAAAAATCAAGCAGGTATGAGCTTGAAAGAACTAGAGGAACAAGAAATCAGCAAGTAAAGGAGAGACTATGTGGCAGGAATTACGGGTAGAGCTAGAGCGAGAAGGTGAGGAGATTGTATCCAATCTCTTGATTGAGCTGGGAGCGCAGGGAGTTGCGATTGAAGATACGGCAGATTATGTGGACAAGGAGGACTTGTTCGGAGAAATTGTACCTGAAAAGGAACAGTCAGATCGAATTACGATTGTTGCTTACTATCCAGAAAATTTTGCAATTGAAGATGTCAAGGAGAGCCTCCTTGAGCGCTTGAAAGAAGTTAGTGACTTTTTAGACCCAAACACGGTTCGCTTGGAGGAACAGTCCTTGGAAGAGGAAGACTGGGCTGATAACTGGAAGAAATATTATGAGCCAGCACGGATTACCCACGATTTGACGATTGTGCCGTCTTGGACGGAATATGAGGCGACAGCTGGGGAGAAGGTCATTCGGCTCGATCCTGGTATGGCCTTTGGGACTGGAACGCATCCGACGACCAAGATGAGCTTATTTGCCTTAGAGCAAGTGTTACGAGGTGGCGAGCGTGTTCTTGATGTTGGAACAGGAAGTGGGGTGCTATCGATTGCGAGTTCCCTTCTTGGTGCGAGTGAGATTCATGCCTATGACCTTGATGAGGTTGCAGTACGGGTTGCACAGGAAAATATTGATTTGAATGCTAATACAGAGAATATTACCGTACAAACAGGGGATCTACTCCGTGGCGTAGAGCTTGAGGCGGATGTCATTGTAGCCAATATTTTGGCAGATATTCTGGTGTATTTGACAGATGACGCTTATCGCTTGCTCAAAGACGAAGGGTATCTGATTATGAGTGGGATTATTGCGGACAAGTTGGATATGGTATTAGAAGCAGCCTATCGTGCAGGCTTCTTCTTGGAAACCCAGATGACTCAAGGAGAATGGAATGCTCTTGTTTTGAAAAAAACACAGGATATTTCAGGTGTCATAGGAGGCTAGATGCAGCAGTATTTTGTAAAGGGTGAAGCAATTTCACCTGTGACGATTGAAGATAAGGACACAATTAAGCACATGTTTCAGGTCATGCGCTTGGCAAAAGGTGATCAAGTGGTCTTGGTTTTTGATGATGGAGTGAAGCGCTTAGCGCGCGTGGTCAATGAAGCAGAATACTGCTTTGAACTCCTTGAGGACTTGCCTGACCAAGTGGAATTACCGGTCGAGGTAACGATTGCCTGCGGTTTTCCTAAGGGGGACAAATTAGAATTTCTTGCCCAGAAAACGACAGAGTTAGGTGCAAGTCAGCTCTGGGCCTTTCCGGCAGATTGGTCCGTGGTCAAATGGGATAGTAAGAAACTTGTCAAAAAGGTCGAAAAGTTGCAGAAAATTGCCCTAGGAGCAGCAGAGCAAAGCAAGCGTAATAGGGTACCGGAGGTCACCTTGTTTACTCATCAAGCGGATTTTCTTGCAACATTGGACTCGTTTGACCGCATTTTGATTGCCTATGAAGAATCAGCTAAGGAAGGAGAGCGGTCGGCCTTGGTAGAAGTTCTTTCGAGCCTTTCTAATGGCGAAAAAATTCTCTTTATCTTTGGTCCTGAAGGTGGTTTGTCGCCTGATGAAGTGGCACAATTTGAAAGGAAGGGTGGCCGCAAGGTCGGTCTTGGGCCACGGATTATGCGGGCAGAGACAGCTCCGCTTTATGCACTGACCAGTGTTAGTATCTTGAGAGAATTGATGTAGAGTAGGCATAGAAAAATAAGGCTAGACTGTACCATGAAATTGGTCTTATACTTAAAGGCGCAGCACTTGGAGCTATTACAGGGTTTGTTGGTGGTCAATCTATTGGAGCAGGAGCGGGCGTTGCGACTAATCTCACCCAGAATATTGGGACTCAGGCTGTTCGTCAAGTTGCTACGGCTGGTGTTGAAGCAGACATCGATACTGATATCTCTGTTGCGACAGGGAAAGAATGTCGTGACAGACTATGGTTTCAATCTCATTACAATGGTTCAGGTAGTGTTTCAAGTAAGAAATCTGCCAAAGCAGATGTAGCTAAGAACAAGCCGAAATCGGGTGATGTACTAGTCACGAAACCTCGTAAGGATGTGACACCTGTTCAGCAAATGTCTAACCCTGGACCTAATAAGTCTAGAATTCCAGTGGAAGCTGTAGATGGCAATGGAAATAAGGTATATGGTGAGGTTCTTGAACTGGGTCACACTCATAAGCGACCTGTTAAAGATGTTACAGCCCCAGAGACAGATTTTTATGTCACACCAGATGGAATCACTTTACTAGCCACTGGTTATTGATATATGGATTCTAAATATGCAGAGCAAACCATGCGTAATATGGAGGTACCGGGAAGCTATATAGGATTTTCTAAGTTCGATTCAGCGAAACAAGTTCAAGATGCATGTCAAATATCACCAACTTGGAGTGATGCTAAGCTAAGAGGTGAGTTTAATACTTTGCAAATTATGGATAACATATATGTTCCTAAGGCAGTGGGAGATACAGGGGATTTATTGGAGCCTATTACATCTTATTATCCTCAATATGGTAAAGGAGGATATTCACAGTTAAAAACAAACTCAGTTACTAAGTTTAATAAAGTGGATATGATAGGTGATTGATATGAAATATAGTGATGTTAGGTCAAGACTATTCAAAATTATCAATATTTATATTGAAGATGAAGTTATTCGGCTGCAACTTTTGGAAGATGCTGCTCTGGAAAGAAATGTTAGAGGAGTACTCTACGTTTTAGATGAGTATAAGAATAAAAATTTATCGGAAGAAGATAAAGAATTTTGTAAAGACTTATTTTTCTACTTCTGATAACAATGAGTCATTAAGAGGGCAAAACTGCCCTCTTTAAAGTGGAGGTAATTAATGGTGAATAAGAATCTAATAGCTATCAGGCGCAAGGAACGTTATGACAATTTAGATAAAGCAACTCAGAGAGAATTGGATATCTTCTTTACAGAAAAAGCATCCGGACACCAACTTCAAGTTATTGAAAAGAGTAACTTAAAACCAGCTGTTGACGATTTTTTCAGGAAGTCTCACCTAGTTTCATTTTCTAGACCTGCTAATTTTTCATCGAGTTGCTCGATCAATCCGTTCATGTTGTGGATTTGTGCTTCGAGTTGCTCAATCATTTTCCTGCGTTCAGCTACTTCCTTTTGTAGGACCTGACGGTTTTCTATCCACTGCTCTCTAGTGCCACACATGGTGTCATGGACTTCTTTCATTCGTTGAATGGCTTTGATAGAAAGGCCCAGTTCTCGCAGTTGGAGAATGTTTTCAAGTTCTTGACAATCTTGCTCGCTCCAGCGATAGTGACCTTCTTGGATAGTTGGCATGAGCAATCCTTTCTTGATATAAAATCGAAGGGTATCTCGGCTAATCTTGTAGGTTTGAGTGATTTGTCCAGTTTTCATGGAACTCCTTTCAAGTAGGGTTGACAGGGTCTTAGTCCCTCATGTTTTAATGGTGAAGAAGGAGGAAAGATATGTTTCAGTTTTTGATTTTCTTGTATGTTACCTTGCCATTTTTGTCTGCTTTATGGATGAAAGAGCGAATTTCTGCACTCTGGCGACTGGTTTATGCAATACCAGTCTCTCTGGTGTCTCTGGCTTTGCTAGGGCAATTTACCAGAGTTGTCAGTCAGGGAATGTTCATTACTGGCTTAGTCCTTCTTTGGTTCATTCGTCCCTTAGTAGGAAAATTTGTTTTTGGTCAAGTTCACCTGTCTCACTTTGTTGTCCATGGTCTCATCAGTCTGTTGCTCGTATTGGGATTATTCTTTTTCTAAAAACAACTGCTCGACATACTCCTTTTGCCGTGGAATGACGAGTTGGGTTTCTAAAAAGTTCGGAAGGTCTGCTGGTGCTATCCAGATGAAATCGCTTGTTTCTCCGTCTTGGAGAGTAATCGTATCTTTTCTATTGTCAACCTTTGCCCAAAAGAGGTCAAAGATACACTGGTCATCATGGGCCACAAAGTGGTGGTAATGGATAAGCTGATCAGTCTGTAGATGGATACCGGTTTTTTCTGCAATTTCACGCAGAATAGCTGTTTCAGAACTTTCGCCAAATAGGGCAGAGCCGCCTGCGGTTGCTTCATAGTAATGAGGGTAGGAGGCTTTCTTGCCGTCTCGTTGCATGAATAAGATACTGCCGTCCGTATGAACGAGGATACATTCGACGACCAAGTGGTAAAGGCCTTGTGGAATTGCTTTTCCTCGCTCTAGGATATGCTCTGTCTTTTGTCCGTTTGCCAAGTAGGCGTCCCAGTATTCTGCCATGTTTTCACCTCTTCTATTTATAGTAGAACTTTAGTATAACAAATTTTATTGGGAAATTGTCAGTTTTTTCAGATAATTTTTCTTCTCTTACCCCTATTTTCCAGTCTTTGTGGTATAATAGATGATAACTTTGCAAGACTGCAAGGAAATGATAGTTTGAAGGAGAATCATACATGTCAGCAACGAAAATGACAGCACAAGAAATTATCCAATTTATTGCGGATGCGAAAAAGAAAACAGCGGTGAAAGTGACCTTTGAGGGTGAACTCGCGCAACCTGTACCTGAAACAGTGACCAAATTAGGCAATGTCCTTTTTGGTGATTGGGCGGATATCGAGCCCTTGCTTGTGTCACTGACGGAGAATAAGGATTATGTCGTGGAGCAAGATGCAAGAAATTCTGCCGTGCCTTTACTAGACAAGCGTTCCATCAATGCACGGATTGAGCCAGGGGCTATTATCCGCGATCAAGTGGAAATTGGGGATAATGCGGTGATTATGATGGGAGCGGTCATCAATATTGGTGCCGAAATCGGTAGCGGAACCATGATTGATATGGGCGCTATTCTCGGCGGTCGTGCCATTGTTGGAAAAAATAGTCATGTGGGTGCTGGAGCAGTCTTGGCAGGTGTTATTGAGCCAGCTAGTGCCGAGCCGGTGCGTGTTGGGGACCATGTTTTAATTGGAGCCAATGCTGTCGTGATTGAGGGCGTGCAGATTGGCAGTGGTTCAGTTGTAGCAGCTGGTGCCATCGTGACTCAAGATGTTCCTGAAAATGTGGTTGTTGCAGGAGTGCCTGCTCGAATTATCAAAGAAATCGATGAACAGACCCAGCAAAAAACAGCTCTAGAAGACGCTCTACGGACGCTTTAATAGGTGAGAAGATGCTAGATATTCACCAAATCCGCCGGGATCTTCATCAGATTCCTGAAATTGGATTAGAAGAATTTAAGACCCATGCCTATCTCATGCGGGTCATTAAGGATTTAACAGAGAGCCTTGATTTCGTTGAAATCAGAACTTGGCGAACGGGAATTTTAGTCTTTGTTAAAGGAAGTGCACCGACTAAAACGATTGGCTGGCGGACGGATATTGATGGTCTGCCGATTGTAGAGGATACTGGGCTTCCTTTTGCTAGTCAGCACGAAGGACGCATGCATGCTTGTGGCCATGACATGCACATGACGATTGCCCTAGGTTTGCTGGAGCAACTGACGCAAAAACAGCCAAAGAATCATCTTCTCTTTATCTTTCAGCCAGCTGAGGAAAACGAAGCTGGGGGTATGCTCATGTATGAAGATGGAGCCTTTGGCGAGTGGTTGCCAGATGAGTTTTATGCCTTACATGTCCGTCCTGATTTGAAGGTCGGTGCGATTGCGACCAATCGTGGAACCTTATTTGCAGGGACTTGTGAGGTCAAATTGACCTTTAAGGGCAAGGGAGGGCATGCTGCCTTTCCACATGAGGCAAATGATGCCTTGGTGGCAGCAAGTTATTTTGTGACCCAAGTGCAATCCGTTGTCAGTCGCAATGTCGATCCCATTGAAGGAGCTGTGGTGACCTTTGGTGCAATGCAGGCAGGAGTGACCAATAATGTCATCGCAGAAACAGCCTTTTTACATGGTACTATCCGAACCTTGACTATGGAGATGAATCGCTTGACCCAAGAGCGGGTTCGGATCATTGCTGAAGGTGTGGCTCAGTCCTTTGGAATGGAGCTCGAAATCGAGCTGAAACAGGGGGGCTATCTTCCTGTGGAAAATCATGCAGGCTTGGCAGATCAAATGATGACCTTCTTTGAGGAGGAAGAAGGCGTGGATTTGATTGATTGTCTTCCAGCTATGACAGGAGAAGACTTTGGTTATCTGCTAAATAAGGTGGATGGGGTCATGTTTTGGCTAGGGATTGATAGCCCTTATGCTCTCCATCATCCTAAGATGACGCCAGATGAAGCCGCTTTGCCATTTGCCATCGAAAAAGTTGGGAAATTTTTACGGATGAAAAGTGAAGAATAGGGGATATCAGTGATGTAGGAGAGGTGGGACATGTTCCCTCTCTCTTTTCCCCTTTTAGGAGGAGAGATGAAAGACGCATTAAGACAAGAAGTATTGAGCTGGATGAAAGATTTTTCGGGTGCTGAAAAGGAGCGGGCAGATGAGTGGCTTATTGGGCAAATATTAGCTAGCACTGCCTATCAAAAGGCGAAGGTGCTTGCCACTTATCTGTCCTTTTCTCACGAGATGGCAACAGATTTCCTGATTGCGACAGCTTTAAAGGATGGAAAGCAGGTGCTAGTCCCCAAGACTTATCCACAGGGGCGGATGATTTTTGTGGACTATAATCCTGAGCAACTGGTGCAAACTTCTTTTGGTCTATTAGAGCCTCGGAGCGAGCTTGCGGTTGATCCAGCTATGATTGACTTGATTCATGTTCCCGGGGTTGTCTTTACGAAAGAGGGGTATCGGATTGGCTATGGTGGTGGCTATTATGACCGCTATTTGGCGGATTATAAGGGTAAAACGGTTAGTACGATTTATGGCTTTCAAGAAAGGGATTTTGAGCCTGAGGTCCATGATATTCAGATAGGAAAGGTATATAAATATGGAAAAACTATGGGATAAGCGTTACCCAGTGACCAGCGGTTTACTGGCATTGACAACGCTTGTGTTCTTAGCGATGTTACTGTTGCGAGGCTTTGCTTATAGTAGCACGCAAACTATTTTTGATTTTGGCGGTGTTTATGGACAGGCAATGCTGGCTTTTCCAAGTCAGCTATGGCGGCTAGTATCAGCGATTTTTGTCCACATTGGCTTCGAGCATTTTTTCCTCAATATGCTGACCTTATATTTTATCGGTCGGCAGGCGGAGGATATTTTTGGCTCTATTAAGTTTCTCTTGCTCTATCTGTTGGCAGGTATCATGGGAAATATGTTTGTCTTTTTCTTCACCCCAAATGCGGTGGGAGCAGGAGCTTCTACCTCGCTGTTTGGGATTTTTGGAGCTATTATCATGCTTCGCTATGCGGTTAGAAATCCCTATATTCAGCAGTTGGGACAATCCTATCGGTCGCTTTTGGTGGTTAATTTACTCTTTAGTCTGTTGCCGGGAATTAGTCTAGGAGGCCATCTGGGGGGAGCACTAGGAGGTGCCCTCTGTGCTGTGTTTCTGCCGGTGCGAGGGGAAAGACGAGCGTATAGTTTAGTAGAAAGAATTCTAGCCCTTGTTGCCTATCTTTTGTTGGTATTTGGTTTACTCTTTCTAGCTTTTAGCCGTCGCTAATTCCTCGATTCTACTTTGTAAAACTACTATATATAAGGTTGGCAAATTAAAAAACTCTCTCGGAGAACATTTTGACAAAGGCTGAATTTCAGTTGTAAGTTCAAAGACATTGCATTCTAAGAACCTGTATTCACACCATCGCAGGATCCTTAAAATAAGCTAATTTGCGATAATTTCACAAACCTAACTTCCCAGAATGTTGAAAAGTTAGTATCTGAGGTCGCCTTTCAAATGCATCATATTGTGAATACAGCTTTAAAGTTGAGAGCATCGAATGATTTTTTGTTTTGACTGACTTGATGGAGAAATCTTTCTGTCAGTCTATACTCGTCAAACATCAAAATCTGACCTTGTTAACTCACCTTGCTTCAACAGTCCAGTGGATTGTTGAAAGTTGGAAATAATCCTCAGCTAATCTCCGTTACCCCTGCGTTTTTTAGGGCACAAGTTAGGTTAGTTTTATGCTTCATCTTCCACAATTCTCGATTGTAGAACCTAGTCAGATTTTGATGTTTATAGAGTACTAAAAAAGGTTAGCAACATGATGTTTGCTAACCTTTTATGATCAGAAGGGTCGTTTATTGAAGTTTGATAGATTGGATAGCCAGACTACATTTCTTTGTCGGTCGTCAAGTTGTTGAAATATCAAAGCCTAACGAGAGTTAAGATGGCTATTCTAGCCTTTTTGACGTCCGATCAAAATTTGACTGGAAATGGTAATCTCTGTCAAATCAGACCAATCCATACTTGTTTTATCTATATGAAAGAGGAGGGGAGTCATGGCAAGGAGGGCTACTTTGCTGTCCTCGGTTAGAGGATAGGTCGCTGTTGCGGAGATAGTGCTCTCTATCTCAAAGTATTCCCTGAAATGCTCGATGATATCTTGGTTGTTATAGTCCGTTTTTCCTACTTTCTGGCGAATCTCCTTGAGGTGCTCTTTAGTGGGAATGACCTTGATGAGCTTGCCGTTGGGAGCTAAGACACGTTTGAATTCCTGATAGTGGGCCGGAGAGAAGATATCTAATAACATATCCATGCTATTTTCTTGTAGCGGAAGTTTGGCAAGGTCTGCCACAAACCAGCGGATGGCTTTTTCTTTGTCACTCTTGGCACCTAATTGTACCGAGTGCTTGGATAAGTCAAAAGCATAGAAGGTTTTAGTGGGAAAAGCTTGTTGTAGATGGCGTGTATAGTAACCCTCCCCGCAGCCAACATCGAGAATATGCTCGTGCTCTGTTTGCTTGCCCAATAAATCGTTAAGCACTTGTAAAATATGCTGGTAGTAACCAGCTTCTAGCACCAATTGCCGCTGTTGGAAATTTTCCTTATCATAGGTTTTGGATTGCTTGATATGGGGAGCAAGGTTGACATAACCAAACTTACTGATGTCAAAGCAGTGTCTGTTGGGGCAAATCAGGCTCTTTTCTTGCAGATTTAAAAGTTCCTTGCAAAGAGGGCAGCTGAAATGGCGGTGGGCATGTGCAAAGGGTGAAACATTTGGAAGCATTAACGAGACCTCATGGTTTGTTCTAAGATGTGAAGGGAGTAGGAACTCTTATGGAGGGTGATATGCTCCCAAAAACCGTCTCCTTTTTGCCGTGGGATAAGATGGGAATGAAAATGTGTCCCCTCGTCCATTAGATTTTTGTCATTGCGTAGAAGAGTAACACCGTCAATGGGGAGTGTCTCCTCCATAAGAGTGATCACCTCTTGCTCTAGCTCTGCTAGCTCATGAAGAAGGGGCAAGGGGAGTTCAGACAGGCTGGTAAAATGGTCTTTACTGATTATCAAGAGGTGTCCTGTCTGAATGGGGTCTATATCCCAAACTAGTTTGAAATGTCTGCTTTGATACAGAATGGCTTCCTCTGAAATATCGTGACAAAAGATACACGTCATGCTCTGCTCCCCTTTTTAAGATGAGATAGTAAAAACTGAGAGCAAGTCCCAGTTTTTATGGTTAATAAGTAATAACGAAATATTTTTTCTTACCACGGCGGATAACGGTTAATTCGTTTTCGAGTTTGTCAGCATCTGTCAATGCATAGTCAAGATCCTGTACACGATCTCCGTTCAGGTAAATCGCTCCATTTTGGACATCTTCACGAGCTTGACGCTTAGAATTCACAACGCCTGCCGTCACAAGGAGTTCAACAATGTTGAGGCTATCCTCTGCTGTTACAGTGTGGTTTGGCACGCCACGAAGTCCTTGTTTGAGTTCTTTGACAGAAAGGTTTTTGATATTTCCTGCAAACAGTTGCTCAGTAATGTTTAGTGCTTCTTTGTAAGCTGCTTCACCGTGGACCAAGGTCACCACTTCACGGGCAAGGATTTTTTGAGCTAGGCGTTCATGAGGTGCTGCTTCAAATTGTTTTCGGATTTCTTCAATTTCGTCAAGTGGTAAGAAGGTGAAAATTTTCAAGAAACGAATGGCATCGGCATCCATAACATTCATCCAAAATTGGTACATTTCGTATGGTGAAGTCTTATCAGCATTGAGCCAAACGGCATTGCCTTCTGATTTTCCGAATTTTTTACCAGTCGCATCAGTAATGAGTGGAACAGTAATGACATGGCCAGTTTTGTCTGCCTTACGGCGGAGTAATTCAGTTCCGGCAGTCATATTGCCCCACTGGTCACTTCCGCCAATTTGGAGAGTGACATTATGCAAGCGATTGAGTTCATAGAAGTCAAAGCCTTGCATGATTTGGTAGGCAAATTCTGTGTAGGAAATCCCTGTTTCAATCCGCTTTTTCACTGATTCCTTACTCATCATGTAGTTGACCGTGAAGTATTTGCCGATGTCGCGCAAGAAATCAATAAAACTGATGCTCGCGAACCAATCATAGTTGTTGGTCATGACAGCCTTGTTGTCCCCATTTTCAAAATCAAGGAAACGTTCTAGTTGAGCTTGGATACTTTTCACCCAGCTATCCACCGTATCTTTTGTTTGCAAGCTCCGTTCGGTATCTTTGAAAGAAGGGTCTCCAATCAGACCAGTTGCGCCTCCTACAAGAGGGTAGGGTTTGTGACCAGCCAGTTGCAAGTGGCGGCAGACAAGGATTGGGACCAAATGTCCTAAATGTAGGCTGTCGGCAGTGGGATCGTAGCCTGAATAATAAGAGACTTGACCCTCTTCTAAGGCTTTTCGTAAAGCATCTTCATCTGTGGTTTGAAAAACCAAGCCACGTTCTTTTAGCTCATCAAAAATGTGCATGTCTCTTCTCCTTTTTTGTTTATAGTTAGATTCCATTGTACCATAAAATGGGGAAGAAAGGGATGGATTTGCTAAAAAAGTTTGAATTTTCAGCCCTTCGTTTGTAAGGAAGATTAAAAATTTGCTATAATAGTTCTAACTATGAGGTGAAAGAGCATGAAACAGATGATTGAACGTATGAAGGGTTACTTCCAGAAACGACCGAAAAAGGAAAGAATTCCCAAAGAAGAGTGGACCATAGGAGATGTTGCAGGTGTGGGTCTGAGAACCTTGAAACTCCTTTCTAATTTACTATTTATTTTAGGTTTTCTGGGTTTCTTATTTGGAACAGGGATTGCCTTGGGCTATACGGCTAGTCTTTTGGATGATGTTAAAGTGCCAGATAAGGAAGAATTGGTCACGCAAATCCGTAACATTTCAGCGATTTCTGAGTTAAAGTATGCGGATGGCAGTTCGATTTCGGCCATTGATAGCGATTTGTTACGGGTTGCAGTAGAAAGCCAAGATATTTCAGAAAATATTAAAAAAGCAGTGATTGCTACCGAAGATGAGCATTTTAAGGAGCATAATGGAATTGTGACCAAGGCAGTTTTCCGGGCAACCTTAGGCTCTGTGGTTGGGATTGGCTCTTCTAGTGGAGGCTCGACCCTCACGCAGCAATTGATCAAGCAGCAGGTGGTGGGAGACGCACCGACTTTTAAACGCAAGGCAGTGGAAATTGTGGATGCACTCGCCCTCGAACGCTATTTATCAAAAGATGAGATTTTGACAACCTACCTAAACGTTGCCCCCTTTGGTCGGAATAATAAGGGGCAAAATATTGCAGGTGTAGAGGAGGCTGCTAGAGGAATCTTTGGTGTGGCAGCCAAGGACTTGAGCATTCCGCAGTCGGCCTTTATCGCTGGACTTCCGCAAAGTCCGATTGTTTATTCTCCTTATGCAGCAGATGGTCGCCTGAAAAGTCCTGAAAATATGGCACTGGGACTAGAGCGAGCCAAGAATGTCCTCTATAATATGTACCGGACAGGTGCTCTAACAGAAGAAGAATATAATCTTTACAAGGATTATGACCTCAGCCAAGAATTTTTACCAGCTGAGCGAATTCCAGAGATTACCCATGACTACCTCTACTTCACAGCGATGGAAGAAGCCAGAAAAGTGATGTATGATTATGTCATCAAGAGAGATCAGGTTTCTGAGCAGGATTTGAAAAATGATGCGACGGTCAAGGCCTACCAAGAACTTGCTGCCAAAGAATTGAGCGAGGGAGGCTATATTGTCACCACGACCATCAATAAAAATATCCACACAGCCATGCAGAATGCTGTGGACAATTTTGGTGGTCTTTTGAATGACGGGACTGGTTTTGTAGAGACTGGAAATGTGTTGATGGACAATCGAACAGGGGCTGTTCTTGGATTTATTGGTGGACGAGATTACCAGTCCAATCAAAATAATCACGCCTTTGACACCGTCCGTTCGCCAGGATCCACCATTAAACCGATTTTGGCCTATGGAATTGCCATCGATCAAGGTTTGATGGGAAGTGCCAGCGTTCTTTCCAATTACCCAACCAACTTCTCCAGTGGGGAGCCGATTATGCACGTTGATAGCCGAGGAACAGCCATGATGGACCTCCAAGAGGCTCTGAATACATCTTGGAATATTCCAGCTTACTGGACCTACCAGCTGCTTCGAGAAAAAGGGGTAAATGTCCGTGGATACATGGAAAAAATGGGGTATGATATTGCAGAATACGGTATTGAAAGTCTCCCGATGGGGGGCGGTGTAGAAGTCTCTGTTGCTCAACATACCAACGGATTTCAAACCTTGGCCAATAATGGAGTCTACCTAGAAAAGTATATGGTTGCAAAAATCACCAAAAAAGATGGCACTGTGATTTATGAGCATACAGATAATCCTGTGCAAGTGTATTCCAAGGCTACAGCGACCATTATGCAGCAGTTGCTTCGGGGGGTTCTAACCTCTGGTGCCACAACGACTTTCCGCTCTCGCTTGTCGCAAATCAATGGTCAAGTAGCAGGCGGAGATTGGATTGGAAAAACAGGAACGAGCCAGTTCAATGGCGATATGTGGCTGATGTTATCAACTCCTAAAGTGACCTTAGGAGGATGGATTGGGCATGATGACAATACCTCCATGGCTCCTCTGACTGGCTATAATAACAATGCCAATTTTATGGCCAACTTGGTCAACGCGATTCATCAAGCAGATCCGAGCGTTCTGGGCATCAATGAAAAATTTAACCTAGATCCTAGTGTCATTAAGACAGATGTCTTGAAATCAACAGGAGATAGACCAGCAACGGTGACAATCAATGGACGTACGATCAGTGTGAGTGGTCAGATGGTTCCAAGCTATTGGGCAAAAAATGGCGCCCCTGCTACAAGCTATCGCTTTGGAATTGGTGGTTCAGATAGCGATTACCAGAAAGCCTGGGCAGCTATTTTAGGAAATCGATAAAACAAAACTCTGTTGGTGAAGAATCAGCAGAGTTTTTCATCGAAAAATGTCAGATTCTGTATAAAATCCCTTGTCAATCATCTAAAATTTTGGTATACTAAGTAGGTTGTAAAAACAACAAATACTCATTTTAGATGAATTGTGGAGCTGTTGCCGCTTGGTCGCCCTGCAAGTTGAAATCTAAAAGAGGAGAAAAAACAAAAAAGGAGACATTACTCATGGCAGTAATTTCAATGAAACAACTTCTTGAGGCTGGTGTTCACTTTGGTCACCAAACTCGCCGCTGGAATCCTAAGATGGCAAAATACATCTTTACAGAGCGTAACGGAATCCACGTGATTGACCTTCAACAAACTGTAAAATACGCTGATCAAGCCTACGACTTTATCCGTGATGCAGCTGCAAACGATGCGATTATCTTGTTCGTTGGTACGAAAAAACAAGCTGCTGACGCTGTAAAAGAAGAAGCAGAACGTTCAGGTCAATACTACATCAACCACCGTTGGTTGGGTGGAACTCTTACAAACTGGGCAACCATCCAAAAACGTGTCGCTCGTTTGAAAGAAATCAAACGCATGGAAGAAGAAGGAATTTTTGACGTTCTTCCTAAGAAAGAAGTAGCATTGTTGAACAAACAACGTGCTCGTCTTGAAAAATTCTTGGGTGGTATCGAAGAAATGCCACGTATTCCAGATGTTATGTATGTAGTGGATCCACATAAAGAGCAAATCGCTGTGAAAGAAGCGAAAAAATTGGGTATTCCAGTTGTTGCGATGGTGGATACAAACACAGATCCAGATGACATTGATGTAATCATTCCAGCAAACGATGATGCAATCCGTGCAGTTAAATTGATCACTGCGAAAATGGCTGACGCAATCATCGAAGGTCGTCAAGGTGAAGATAGCGTTGAATCAGTAGAAGCAGAATTTGTAGCTACTGAAACAGAAGCAACTTCTATTGAAGAAATCGTTGAAGTTGTAGAAGGCGAAAACAACTAATCATATAAACATGTAAAACAACCTAAGGGGCGGGCTCAGCCCTCCCCTTTTTTTCAATAAAACTAAATAGGAGATCTAATAATGGCAGAAATTACAGCTAAGCTTGTAAAAGAATTGCGTGAGAAATCTGGTGCTGGTGTCATGGACGCGAAGAAAGCCCTTGTTGAAGTAGATGGGGACATCGAAAAAGCGATTGAATTGCTTCGTGAAAAAGGGATGGCAAAAGCAGCTAAGAAAGCTGACCGTGTAGCAGCAGAAGGTTTGACTGGTGTTTACGTAGATGGGAATGTAGCAGCAGTTGTTGAAGTAAATGCTGAAACGGACTTTGTTGCGAAAAACGCTCAATTCGTTGAATTGGTAAACGAAACAGCTAAAGTAATCGCAGCAGGTAAACCAGCTAACAACGAAGAAGCACTTGCCCTTACAATGCCTTCAGGTGAAACGCTTGAAGCAGCTTACGTAAACGCAACTGCGACAATCGGAGAAAAAATCTCCTTCCGTCGTTTTGCCTTGATTGAAAAAACAGATGCGCAAGCATTTGGAGCTTACCAACACAATGGCGGACGTATCGGTGTTATCTCTGTCATCGAAGGTGGCGATGAAACGCTTGCAAAACAAGTATCCATGCATATCGCTGCCATGAAACCAACTGTTCTTTCTTATAAAGAATTGGATGAGCAATTCGTGAAAGATGAATTGGCACAATTGAACCACGCAATCGAACAAGACAATGAAAGCCGTGCAATGGTTGGTAAACCAGCCCTTCCATTCTTGAAATATGGATCAAAAGCACAATTGTCTGACGATGTGATTGCGCAAGCAGAAGAAGACATCAAAGCAGAATTGGCTGCTGAAGGCAAACCAGAAAAAATCTGGGATAAAATCCTTCCAGGTAAAATGGATCGCTTCATGCTTGACAATACAAAAGTTGACCAAGCTTACACCCTTCTTGCACAAGTCTACATCATGGATGACAGCAAGACAGTTGAAGCTTACCTTGACTCAGTGAACGCTAGCGTTGTAGCATTTGCACGCTTTGAAGTGGGTGAAGGAATTGAAAAAGCAGCGAACGACTTCGAATCAGAAGTTGCTGCAACAATGGCTGCGGCTCTTGGTAAATAAATCGACTAGCAAAATCGAACTCTTAGGGGTTCGATTTTTTTGAGGATTTAGAACTATTTTTTAGGATATGAAGGGGTAAATGGTTTGAAAAGTATGCGGGGTACCTTTCGTTTCAGGATGTTGGAAATAACTAAGGTTGTAACGGGATGCTAGATTTTTTCGGAAACCAACAATTTTTATAGGCAGTTCAGCCTCATCTAGATCATTCGATTGAATACACAATGAAAATCAAAGGTAGCATTTTGCCTGCTTTCTTAGATAGTTTGGATATAAATTATCTCTTTTTATGGCTGTCTTTTTCCTCTGCTAAAAAATCATCCTATTGGACTTACTTAGCCAACTTCATTATATGAGGGAATGAAAAATACATATCGTATGCCTATTTTTGAAATTACAGGAGTATCATTAAGGCTGTGAGTAGCTTTGTTTTAAGGACTTCTTTAAAAATGGTGGGAAAGAAAATCAGCATGGCTTTTGCTTTTCAAAGTTTGCCTTTTAGGGTATAATAGTCAAAGATGGTCAATATCAGTAGAGAAGGGGTCGGCTATGGGAGCGAAAAATACATCAGATAGTATTGAAGAGTATATCAAAGCCCTGCTTGCACGAGTGGGCATTGCAGAGTTAAAGCGTAGCGAGTTGGCAGATGTTTTTCAGGTCGTTCCAAGCCAGATAAACTATGTCCTAAAGACGCGATTCACAGAAAGTCGCGGCTACATTGTCGAGAGTAAGCGCGGCGGTGGTGGCTATATCCGGATTGGCAAGGTTGAATTTTCAAACCATCATGATATGATTTGCGAATTGGCTAGTAGTGTTGGCGAACATCTTAGCCAGCAAGTGTTCGAAGATGTCATTCAAATGTTGTTTGAAAAAGGAGTTTTGAGTTATCAGGAAGGGCAACTTCTCCTGTCTTTAGCGACGGATATGGTTCTAGGTGAGGGTGCTGAGAAGATTCGGGCACGGATGTTAAAACGGATTTTACAACAAGTAGATAGAAAAGGAATGTAGAAGATGAAGTATTCAAAGGCCTTGGAGCAGAGCTTGGCGTCGGCTCAAGTGTTAGCTAGTCATTTTGAAACGGACTATCTGGAGTCTTGGCAGGTCTTAATCGCGATTGCCAATAATCCCTATAGTGTAGCAGGCTCGGTCCTCAATGATTATCCTCTGGAGGTGGACAATCTGGAAGAAGCGGCCTATACTGTGACAGGAAAAGCCTATCAAAAAGAAGCGAAACCAGGAAAACTTGCCTTTTCTTATCGCTTGAAGGAATTGTTTGCAACAGCAGAGAAGATTGCCTCGGCTACTCGTTCAAAAAGTATAGGAACTGAGCATGTCCTTTTAGCGATGTTTTTGGATCGTGGTAGTCTTGTGGCTCATATTTTAGAGCAGGCAGGTTTTATCTATGAAGAGACGGATAAGGCTGTTCGGATTGCAGACTTGCGGAAAAATCTGAGCCAACGTGCGGGTTGGGACAAGGAAGCCTGGAAAGCCATTCGAAACTTGCAGAAAGCTCCTAATCCAAACAAGCAAAATATGGCCAATATGATGGGGATGCCACAACCGCAAAGCGGTGGTCTGGAAGACTATACCCGTGATTTGACCGAACTAGCAAGAACTGGCCAATTAGAGCCGGTCATTGGTCGTGACGAAGAGATTTCGCGAATGATTCAAATCCTGAGCCGAAAAACCAAAAATAATCCGGTCTTGGTCGGAGATGCGGGAGTTGGAAAAACAGCTTTGGCTTTAGGTCTTGCCCAACGAGTGGCAAGTGGATCTGTTCCTAACGAGATGGCTAAAATGCGGGTACTCGAGCTAGATTTGATGAATGTGGTAGCAGGGACGCGTTTCCGTGGAGATTTCGAGGAGCGGATGAATAATATCATCACAGATATCGAAGAAGACGGCCGTGTTATTCTCTTTATTGATGAGTTGCATACCATTATGGGGTCTGGAAGCGGAATTGATTCGACCTTGGACGCGGCAAATATTCTCAAGCCAGCCTTGGCACGTGGAACCCTTCGGACGGTTGGTGCAACGACTCAGGAAGAATACCAAAAGCATATCGAAAAAGATGCAGCTCTCTCTCGTCGTTTTGCGAAAATCACCATTGATGAGCCAAGTGTGGCAGACAGCATTCGAATTTTGAAGGGATTGCGGGAAAGCTATCAAGCCCATCACAAGGTGGTGATTTCAGATGAAGCGATTGAAACGGCAGTCACCTATGCCCATCGGTATTTGACCAGTAAGCACTTGCCAGATTCGGCTATTGATTTGCTAGATGAGGCAGCAGCCACGGTGCAAAATAAGGGAGCAAAACAGGGGGATATGTCCCAGTCTGAGTTGACAGAACTGGATGTGGCGGTGATGGATCAACAATTCAAACAAGTGTCTCGCCTATTGAAAAAAGAGCTATCTCCGCAACCCTTTACCCTAAAGGTGGAAGAGGCGGATATCTTGACGACCTTGAGCCGTTTATCAGGTATTCCTGTTCAAAAGTTAAGTCAGACAGATGCCAAGAAATATTTGAATTTGGAAACAGAACTGCATAAGCGTATCATCGGACAAGACGAAGCAATTTCAGCGATTAGCCGTGCGATTCGTCGCAATCAATCCGGCTTGAAAACCAGCAAGCGTCCTATCGGCTCCTTTATGTTTCTGGGGCCGACAGGGGTCGGAAAGACAGAGCTGGCTAAGGCTTTGGCTGAATTGCTGTTTGATGATGAATCAGCTCTCATTCGCTTTGACATGAGTGAATATATGGAAAAATTTGCAGCAAGTCGTTTGAACGGGGCTCCTCCGGGCTATGTTGGCTATGACGAGGGCGGCGAATTGACAGAGAAGGTCCGCAACAAGCCTTACTCTGTCCTCCTCTTTGATGAGGTGGAAAAGGCTCATCCAGATATTTTCAATGTGCTCTTGCAGGTCTTGGATGACGGCGTTTTGACTGATAGCAAGGGACGCAAGGTTGATTTTTCAAATACCTTGATTATCATGACCAGCAACCTTGGGGCGACCAGCCTTCGAGATGACAAAACCGTTGGATTTGGGGCACGTGATGTACGTTTTGACCATGCCAATATGGAAAAACGCATGTTAGAAGAGTTGAAAAAAGCCTATCGTCCAGAATTTATCAATAGGATTGATGAAAAGGTTGTTTTCCATAGTCTCTCGAGTGAACATATGCAAGAAGTGGTCAAAGTCATGGTAGGTCCATTAATTGCAGCACTCAGAGACAAGCATGTGGAATTGAAATTCCAACCATCTGCTCTCAAATGGCTAGCAAAAGAAGGTTATGACCCAGAAATGGGGGCCAGACCCTTGCGACGAACCCTCCAAACCCAAGTCGAAGATCCGCTATCAGAGTTACTGCTAAAAGGAGAACTAGGCGAAGGAAGGAGCTTGAAAGTCGGTGTCAAAGGCGATAAACTCAAGTTTGACATAGTGTAATTATAGGAAAACGAGGCTGAGATAAAAGTGTCCAGCCTCGTTTCTTTTATAGCTTTAACAGTTTGACGCAGTAGTTGTCTGCTTTGTAAAACGTTGATAAATCAACATTCTAGTGGAAGAGGCTAGCAAACATTTCGCTAGCTCTATTTCCAACCTTCCACAATTATCAATTGTGGAACCTAGTCAGATTTAGTATAAGGACAATCAAAAAGATAGGGCAAGCCCTGTCTTTTTCTGTGTAGACAACAGATAAAAACCTATATAATACTCATTTAATTTCAAAAATAGCCATTTTATTTAAACGTATTTATTTTAGGTTAAAAATGTAGAGAACTAAATGAGTTAAACAGGATACTTTTCCAGTAAATAAGATGAATAATCATAGAACACAGGTAGTTTACATCCAAACCACCTAAGAAAATATCAAGATGCTAATTTTGATTTTCATTGGGTATAAGAAGAACAGGTCATAGACACATATATGCATGTATCCTATTATTTTTAAGTCTAGAATAATTGTTAAACTAACATTTACCCCCCCCCCGAATTTTTAAAAACTTTGTCAAAATAGCAAGATATCTATTGAATTTTTATGGTGAGAGTGGTACAATATAGGTGATTTTATAGAAAAATTAAAGTCTATAAAAAAGTAAAACTCTAAAGGAGAATAGGATGAAAAAACGTAAGAGTTTTGAATGGAAACAACTGATGAAGTTTTCCATTCGAAAATTAGCAATCGGAACGGTGTCGCTAGCCGTTGGTTCAACCCTAGTAGGTTTGACAGGACCAGTAGAGACAGTATCCGCTGATCAATTAGGAGAAGTTAGTCAGGGGCAAGAATTCTCGGTTCAATACCAATATGTATCTGAAGATGAATTGACAGATGCAGAGAAAGCGCTGATTGTACGTGATCTTCCTCGAAATGTGACGAATGAAGATCAAAGCTATTATTTGGTTTATCGTCCTGTGCAGACTTCGGGTGTACTTCCAAAAACAAGTAGTGAGATGTCTCTTGCTTTAACTGGAGCGGCCGGGGTTAGTCTTTTGGTGATTGGGATTAGTTTGGTTAAAAAAGGTGCCAGCAAGAAAACCATCATCACATCAATGGTCGTACTCTCTAGCCTAGGAGCTTCTTACGCCTTGCCAAGTGTGAGTGCAGTTGAAAGTCATCGTTTGGCGAGCTATAACCAAAGCTTTACCTTATCCAAAGGTTCAGAATTGCCAGCAGGAGCAGAAATCCCGAACTTTGTCTATGTAGGCTATATTGCAAATGCCCCAGCAAAAAAAGCAACCTACGAAGCACCTGCTAAGGTCGTCCAACCAGACAAAGCCAATGTCGTACCAATGACATCAGATACATCAAATCCTTCTAAGGAAATGCCGACTGAAAAGCCAACTGGAACTCAAACTCTTCCAGACAAGGTCCAGAACTTAGGTAGCACGGATGACAAGGTTCTTCCAGAGCCAGTGATTGGGGAACCTCATGCATCCAGTATCCAGTCCTTCGTGGATAACTCTGTAAAAGAAGAGCGGGAGCACCTGATTTCCATTCCACATCCTTCTAAAAATATTGAAAATCCAAATCTGAAAAAAGGGGAAACCCGTGTCGTTCAGGCTGGGAAAGACGGACAAAAACGAGCTGTTTATGAAGTGACCTTGCTGGATGGACAAGAGATTGCACATCGTTTGATCCGCGAGGAAGTTATTGAAGAGCCAGTCGAAGCCATCGTTGAGTACGGGACTTATGAAGAGCCAGTAGTGACGACGGAAGTTGTCTCAGAAACAACGCCTATCAGGCACAATACCGTTATCCGCGTGAGCGAAGAAGTAGGCCCAGGCGATGAAAAAGTCCTCTCAGAAGGTCGAGATGGGAAGGTTACAAGCTCAATCTCCTTGACAACAACCAATGGAGTTGTGACCAATGTATCTGAAGAGGAGCCAGTAGAAGAAACACCAGCTGAGGATCGCGTTGTCTTGGTTAATAAAGCAGCTATTCAGCCGACAACAGGAACTCCAGAAGAACTCCCTCAAGAAGAGGACCGACCTGTCATCGCTTCAGATATCCAAGTGGGGTCAGATACGGAAATCAGAGAAAATCCAGACCTTGACAAAGGTACGCACAGGGTCATTCAACAAGGAAGTGGAAAAACGACAATTCGCCATGATCGCCCAACCGATGAAATTATTGCCGATGAGTTAACCAAGACCATCATCGAAGTAGGAACCAAAGATGTCGAGATTGTGCGTGAGCGGACTGTGGACGAGTATAACCACACCATCGAAGCCTATGCACGAAATATAAAATATGGAGAAGATGATTATGTAAGTCCAATAGCGGACAATTTTCCTACTTCTACTGGTGATTTAGATGATTATCTTTATGATGCTCTTGATAATCCTGAAATGCAAAATTCAGATAACTCTGTGAAAATAGTAGAGCATCCGACGATGGTGTATCCTGAGACTCCTGTTAGAGATTCTGATGGAGAGTTCTATGTTCTACCAAAAATAGAAGGACCACTTCTCAATCATTTTGATGATTCGTATATTGCGACTGCCTTTCCAACAGGTATTACGATTGGAAAAAATGGCATTCATGATAAAGTTTATAAAGTTGTTTCTGGTAATGGAAATACAGAGCGAACCCTGATCGATGAAACCGAGACAGAAAAAGTCGAAAATATCTATGAAGAATGGCCAGATGGCAAGCCAAAAGGAGTAGATCGTCTAAAAATTAATTCAGAAGACGATCGTCTTTCTGGCTTTACACTAGACAAACGTTTTGATACAGGTACTACCAGAGATGTTGACAATAAAGCTGCATTTATGGCTAAATTGCGTGATAATGCTCTTGCGGCTAGTGTGAGCTTGTCGGAATTACCACAACTCGGGCGGAGAGAGAGGTATGGCAAACTCTATCTAGAATCTCGTCGCTACAAATCTGTCGAATATATTGAGGATCCAGACCTTGATATTGGAGAAGAAGTTATAGAAGATGGGACACATGAAGATTTTCGAATTTGGGTTCGTAGATATTTCGCGACAGGACTGACAGAAAAAGATAAAGAATATGCAGCAAATATACTTCGTTCTGCATATCAAGACTCTGCAGATGTAGTGGTTAATGCTGCAAAAGAAGTATTTGGAGAGAATAATTATAGCACATCGTATCATAATATTGCTGAAAATTTTGTGGATGAAATTTTCAATGAAAATGTGAAATCTAGAACTCTTCACGTTGGAATCATAATACCTAAAGATACTTTAGTAACAGAAAATCCTAATGGTGAAGAGAACAAGATACGAGTAATAGATAAAAATAACTTGACTTCTCAAGAACTTCAAATGATAAAAGAACTTTTTGAGAGACGCATTTCAAGTAAATTACCATCTATACGGTCCATAGAGATAAATAGTGATTGGTCTGTGTCTTCGGATATTTTCTTCCGAGTATTTCCAGAGGGCATGTTTGCTAATGTAGACCCAGATAATCCTATCTATGAATACGAGTGGAGAGCAAATCGACCACTCCTCTATACGACTGGGGAGTTTCCTGATAGCCGTCCGATTCGTGTCCGCCGTGGGACACGGCCACTTCCTACAACCAAGATTATCGAGGATAAAAAAGTCCTAGCCTTTGACACCAAGGAAATCGATGATCCGTATCTACCAGTTGGTGAGACACGCGTGGTGATTCTAGGTAAAAATGGTAGTGAGACGACCTATTATCGTGCCGATTTCCGAGAAGGGGTAGAAGTTGAAGGTAGCCGCAAGCCGATTGAGGGAAGCTCTCCTTTGGTGGTAGCGCCGATTACTCAAGTGGTAGCAGTTGGTCGCTACGTTGCCCCAGAGTACCGAGACGAACGCCGGTTGGTAAAAGAGTTAGACTACAAGGTCGTTGAGAAAAAATCTGACCAGATCCTTCTTGGTCAACGGCAAGTCTTGGAAAAAGGACAAAAAGGGAAAGTCGAAGAGCTTTGGGCAGTGCCATATCGCAATGGTGCCAAGATTCACGACCAAAAAGACCATGAGCAATTCAAGGAGCAAATCACGACGTCTGCTCAAGATGAAGTGGTTTTAGTCGGTACCTTGGAGATTAAGCAAGTCGAAGAAAAAGAAGTTTTGAAATTTACGACAGAAACTCGTGAAAATCCTAACTTATCTGAAGGACAAAGCAAGGAAATTCAAGCCGGTAAAGACGGTGAAAAAATTACTGTCTACCGTGTCCATACAGCAGAAGGCCGTGTGCTCGAAAAAGAAAAAGTCAATAGCTATGTCAAAACACCAGTTCAGCATCGAATCCTAGAAATTGGTACTCGGAGAGTTGTCCGTGAAAATGTCCATAAAAAAGACCTCGCCTTTGAGACCATTACGCGGGAAAATGCGAGCCTTCCAAAAGGTCAAACCCGGGTCATTCAAGAAGGAAAAAATGGGTACAAATATGTTGTAAACGAAAAAGTTTACATCAAAGGACAACTCCAAGGTTCTGGTAAAGAACTGACAGCGACACAAGAGGAAATCCCTCGCGGTGAGAAACTCATGCTTGCTCCTGTGAGTCGTATCGTAGAAGTGGGAACAGCAGAGCCAAAACGCACTTCGACCGGAAAAGAATGGTATGAAAAGACTTGGAGAAATTCATACGCTAAAGAGCTACCCGCTACTTTTGAAGAAATCTTAGCCCTTCCAGCAGAGAAGCGGTTTGAGCTAGCTGGAAATTCGGATATTAAACTTTATAATACAGCTATTTGGAAGACGACTCCGGAAAGAAAAGAAACAATCAATCCACCATACGATGGACAACTCTTAGACTATTTGTTATCACAGTTGGATCAAGCAAAGATCAGTCAGATTATTATTGATAAGACTAATGAAGAGCGTAAAAAACGAGGTTTGCGTCTGATGACTGACAATGTGGATTTGATAAAACCAGCAGATGCTCGGGCAACAGAATTAAAAACAGCTGGTGGTATTCGCTTTAAGGTCAAGGAAAACTATCTCGCACATACCCGTCCAGACGGTCGAAAATGGCATGAAGGTATTATTACAGATCCTAAGTATCGAGGACATATGGGAGAAAATCTAGCTGCCTTTGCTCCCCAAAGTCCGTATCAGTATGTATCTGAAGAATATATTGCTAATAAATTATTCGATCAATGGAAACATTCAAAGGGCCATTGGGACAATATGATGGATAAAAACAATGTTTCTATGCATATTTCAATCAGTATGACTCCTTTTAATATCGGACCTGGAGAGAATCAAGTGGTACTAGACTCTGATGGTATCCATTATAAATGGCTGGGAGCTGAGAGAAGAGAAATTCCAAATCTCATTGGAGTTATGGTGATCGATAAAAGAGGGGATAACTAAACAGTCACCTCAAGTTGATCAGTGAGCATTTGACAAAACAAAAAACCAGAAGTTCTATTGCCGAAACTTCTGGTTTTTTGAGTAGGCAGGAAATTTTTGATAATGCTCTTATGATTTTTAGAGAGTATGCACTTTATTTTTGATAGGCTTCACGGGCTTGGTTAAAGAGTTCTTCAACTTCTTCCACAGATTCGGCACGGGCAACGGCTCCACGGATTTTGGCAGCCCCAGCTGTTCCGCGGAGATAGTGAGGAGCGAGACCGCGGAATTCGCGCACAGCAATGCTTTCCCCTTTGAGATTGACCAAGCGAGTCAGGTGCTCAAAAGCAATGTTCAGCTTATCGCCAAAATTCAAATCTGGAAGAATTTCTCCTGTTTCAAGGTAATGGTTAATTTGGTTGAAAATATAAGGATTGCCCATAGCAGCACGCCCGACCATGACAGCGTCAGCACCGACTTCTTCAATACGCTGCTTGGCTTCTTCTACGGAGCGAATATCGCCATTGGCGATGAAAGGAATTTTAGTCAAGGCTTGGGCGACATCGCGCAGTGTCTCCAGATCGGCTTCTCCTGTATACATCTGCTCACGAGTTCGTCCATGCATAGCGAGAGCCGCAACACCAGCGCTTTCTGCGGCAAGGGCATTTTCCACAGCAAGACTAGTATCTGCCCAGCCAGTCCGCATTTTGACAGTCAAGGGAATGTCAAGGACTGCTTGCACCTTGTGGATAATGTGGTAAATCTTATCGGGATCCTTTAGCCATTTAGCTCCAGCTTCGTTTTTGACAATTTTATTAACTGGGCAGCCCATGTTAATATCAACGATGTCTGTGCGGGTATTATTTTGGATAAATTCGGCAGCACGGCAAAGGCTGTCTGCATCGCTTCCAAATAATTGGATGGAAACAGGATTTTCTCCCTCATCGATATGGAGCATGTGCAAGGTTTTTTCATTATTGTATTGAATTCCTTTGTCAGAGACCATTTCCATCACAACCAGCCCTGCTCCTAATTCTTTGGCAATGGTACGAAAGGCAGAATTGGTCACCCCTGCCATAGGAGCTAGAACGGTACGATTGGGAATTTCGACAGTTCCAATCATAAAGGGCGTATTAAGATTTGTCACGAATTAAGTCCTCCAAGTCTTGTTCGGTAAATTGATAGTCAGTTTGGCAAAATTGGCAGATAATTTCTGCTCCCTTGTCCTCTTCTTTCATAGCTTCCAATTCTGATTTTGGCAGAGTATTGAGGGCATTTTGGAAGCGTTCCTTGCTACAATCGCATGAAAAGCTTAGTTCTTCTTCGGATAGACGTTTGTAAGGTTCATCGCCGTAAATGGCTGCAAGAAGGGCCTCGATATGGTCCTCTGAGCTGAGTAAGGTAGAAATGGCAGGCATTTCTTGGATGCGTTTTTCAAAGCGGGCGATTTCTGCTTCCTTAGCATCTGGAAGGACTTGCACGAGAAAGCCACCTGCCGTTTTGACCTTGTCATGTTCATCTAACAGGACATTAAGTCCCACAGCGGATGGTGTTTGCTGGCTTTCGGTCAGATAGTAGGCAAGATCTTCTCCGATTTCCCCTGTAATCAAAGGAGTCATGGAATGATAGGGATTGCGCATGCCGTAGTCGGTAATGACGAGAAATTCTCCATTACCGACAAAGGGACCGACCAAGACTTCTCCAGTCGCCGTTTTCTTGATGTCAACGCCTCGATTTTGCACATAGCCTTTGACAGTGCCCTTGGTATCTGCTACGGAAATGATAGCTCCTAGAGAGCTAGACCCCAGTACCTTAACGGTTACTTTTGTCTTGCCCTTTTCATTAGCGGCAAGGATTTGATTGGCAATCAGGGTCCGCCCCAAGGCAACGGTTGAGCTTGCAAGGGTTTGGTGCTTTTCTTGGGCAGTTTTGACGGTTTCTGTGCTGTCTAGCACAAAGGCTCTGAAAGAGCCACTATTTGAGATTGTTTTAATAATTTTATCCATTCTTCTATTTTATCATAAAAAGTAGTTGAAGGGGCTTGCTTAGGCTTTGATTTCTGACTTTTCCCCTGGCTGGATTTGGGATTTTACAGTGTCAAAAAGTTTTTGATAGTAGTCTTTTTCATCTTTTAGAAAGTGAGAGAATTGCCAAGATTGTTTCGCCTTTTCAAGCGATTTTTGGGCAGATTTGCTATCGTTTAAAACAGAGATTTCGTAGTAGGCCTTGATGATTTGGAATTGGCTTTGCGGTTGTTGGAACATTTTTTTGAGGTCTTTTGTTTGTGCGAGGTCTCGTGCTTGTTGCGTCTTGTCTTGGAGGAGATAGGCAAGAAGGAGAAGCGTCCTGCTTAGCATGCGGATTACAGTATTTTCCGTGAAATGGACGACGGTTTCTAAGCGGCATTGGGCTTCTTCTATCTCACCGTGAACAATCAGGCCTTCTGTGTGATTGAGATAGGCGGTTTGGGCAATACTTCCCCGCTCGAGAGGGGAGTCTTTGGTAAAATCGGCTAGATTGACCTCTTGATTTTCTAAAAATACTTGGGCAGCATGGTCTAACTCCAGATAGAGATATTCCTTGTGCTCAGGATAGGAGGCTAGTTCCACTATTTTGGCACCGTCCGTAATGCCATTGGGGTTGAGATTGAGCAGGAAAAGTCCAGCATTGAGGCAGATTTGTGGAAGAAACCAGGTCCAAGATTGATTCAGAGAACCAAGGATAAGATAGCAGATAATGAGAGTCAGGTGGACGATGATTCCGCCAGAAAGCATGAGAATGTCTCTGCCCGTTTCACGATTTTCTTTCACACCGATGTACTGAGCTGCAACATCCTTGTGTAGCAATTTCTTTTTGAAGTGAGTGCCCGTTTGTGAATATACCAGATTCCATTTGCCAAGACCCAAGGCTACGGTTTTGTAGCCGCTGATTCGTCCAAAAAAGGCATGGCCCAGCTCATGTAGAATAAGTGCCAGATAAAATCCTAGAACTCCTAAAAAGATGTGCAATGGAATAGCATACAAGTTATCCTGGATCTGACCAGCGTAATAACCTGAAAGGGCAAAACCGGAAAATATACAAAGAGATCCGAGAAAAAGGAAGAGGATATGGATACATTTCAAAAGATTGGGTTTTTGAAGCATGGTTTCTCCTGTTCTATTTTTATTTTAGTATAGCATGCTTTTTCAGCTTTGTCTAGTTTTTTTGAAAGAGGAAATGTTCAGTTTTTGCAAACTATTGCAGCGTTTTTCAAGATGATAATCGACCTTTCACGGACAATGCTAGGGTCTTATCTTGAAAAAACGGTAAAAATCGGATATAATGAATTGTAAGAGAAACTAGCAGGTGAAAATCCTGCCGTGCCTGAGAAAGCGGTGGAGGATCTACTGCATCAAAACAGTAGAGGAATGCAGAAGGTATCCTCGCCTAGCGGCTACCAAGTCGGAGCCGAATAAAAATGGAGGTCCATAAAGACATGACATCAGTAGTAGTTGTAGGTACCCAGTGGGGGGACGAAGGGAAGGGAAAAATCACAGACTTCTTGTCTGCCAATGCAGAAGTGATTGCCCGTTACCAAGGGGGTGACAATGCAGGTCATACCATCGTGATTGACGGAAAAAAATACAAGTTGCACTTGATTCCATCAGGGATTTTCTTCCCAGAAAAAATCTCTGTAATCGGAAATGGTATGGTGGTCAATCCAAAATCTTTAGTCAAGGAATTGAACTACTTGCATGAAGAGGGCGTGACAACAGATAATCTTCGGATTTCAGACCGTGCACATGTTATCTTGCCTTATCATATCAAGTTGGACCAATTGCAGGAAGAAGCAAAAGGCGATAATAAAATCGGAACGACCATTAAAGGGATCGGACCTGCCTATATGGATAAGGCTGCGCGTGTGGGAATCCGCATTGCAGACCTCTTGGATCGCGAAATTTTCAGAGAGCGCTTGGAGCGTAATCTAGCAGAAAAAAATCGTCTGTTTGAGAAATTGTATGATAGCACAGCGATTGCATTTGACGAAATTTTTGAAGAATACTACGAATACGGTCAGCAAATCAAGCAATATGTGACGGATACTTCGGTGATTTTGAATGATGCCCTCGACCAAGGTAAACGAGTTCTCTTTGAGGGAGCACAAGGGGTTATGCTTGATATCGACCAAGGAACCTATCCATTTGTAACCTCATCAAACCCAGTTGCAGGTGGTGTGACCATTGGTTCAGGTGTTGGTCCAAGCAAGATTGATAAGGTAGTTGGGGTATGTAAAGCTTATACTAGCCGTGTCGGTGATGGACCATTCCCAACGGAATTATTTGACGAAATCGGTGATCGTATTCGCGAAGTGGGGCATGAGTATGGGACAACTACCGGTCGTCCGCGCCGTGTTGGCTGGTTTGATTCTGTTGTGATGCGTCATAGTCGCCGCGTATCAGGAATTACTAATCTATCTTTGAACTCAATTGACGTTCTTTCAGGCCTTGAAACGGTAAAAATCTGTGTCGCCTATGATTTAGATGGACAACGGATTGACCACTATCCAGCAAGTCTAGAAGAACTCAAACGTTGCAAACCAATCTACGAAGAATTATCAGGTTGGTCTGAGGATATTACAGGCGCTCGTAGCCTAGAAGAACTCCCAGAAAATGCACGGAACTATGTCCGTCGCGTCAGCGAACTCGTTGGCGTTCGCATCTCAACCTTCTCCGTAGGCCCAGGCCGCGAACAAACCAATATCTTGGAAAGCGTATGGGGCTAAAACAACCCTGACGGGTTGTTTTAGGTTGGAAATAGAAATTCGCGGAAACGAATTTTCTTCTTTACAGGCTTACGCCTCGTTTTAAGGGCTCTTTGTCAACTGTAGTGGGTAGATGAAAAGCTAACACCTAGAGAGGACCAAATTGGTCTTCTCTTTTTTGATGTTGATGGCAATCAAAATCCGCTTTTTGAAGTTTTCAAAGTTCCGAAATCCAAAGGCATTACGCTTGATGACTTTGATGAGATTATTCGTCGCCTCAAGTTTGGCATTTGAGTAAGGCAATTCCATGGCGTTGAGAATCTTATCCTTGTCCTTCAAAAAGGTATTAAATACGGTCTGGAAAATCGGGTTGACAGTCTGCCTAGCGTCTTGGATAAGTCCAAAAAACTGGTCAGCTTGCTTCTCCTGGAAGTGAAAAAGCAGTAGTTGATAGAGCTCGTAGTGTTCTCTCAGTTCTTGAGAATAGCCGAGCAGTTTAGCGACAATCTCCTGGTTGGTTAAGTGCATGCGAAAAGTAGGGCGATAGAACCGCTTGTCACTGAGTTTACGGCTATCTTGTTGTACCAGTTTCCAGTAGCGTTTGAGCGTCTTGTATTCATGCGATTTGCGGTCAAAAGCATTCATGATTTGGGTACGGACACGGTTCATAGCACGGCTGAGATGTTGCACAACGTGGAAACGATCAAGCACGATTTTAGCATGAGGAAAAAGTTGTTTGGCTAGTTGATAGTAAGGGCTAAACATGTCCATAGTGATGAATTTAACGCGGTTTCTGACCTGTCTAGGGTATCGTAGGAAGTGATTTCGGATGACCACCTGCGTTCTTCCATCAAGGATAGCGATGATGTTATTTGTGTCAAAATCTTGAGCGATAAAGCTCATTTTCCCTTTCTTGAAGGCATACTCATCCCAGGACATGACTTCTGGAAGCTTAGCCCAATCCGTTTCAAACTTAAACTCATTGAGTTTTCGAATAACTGTAGATGTTGAAATGGAAAGTCTGTGTGCGATATGTGTCATTGCTTGATTTTCGATGAGTAATTGTGTGATTTTCTGGTTGACAGCGACAGATATTTGATGGTTCTTCTTAACAATAGGAGTTTCAGCGACCGCCATTTTCCCACATTCCTTGCACTTGAAACGACGCTTTCGAAGGCGGATAAGTAGCGGGTAGCCAGCAGTTTCTAAGTAGGGGATTTTAGAGGCTTTCTGGAAGTCGTACTTAGCCATTTGTCCCTTGCAGGAAGGGCATTTAGGGGCTGTGTAATCCAAGTGACCGTGGAGTTCTAAGTGTGTTCCCATGTCGCATTCATTAGTGATCGTGATATTTTTGTCTTTCATTTTGAGAAAATTTGTGATAAGATTTAGTTGTTCCATATGAGTCTTTCTAAATGATAGTTGTGTCGCTTTTCATTATAGGTCATATGGGACTTTTTTTCTACACTGAAAAAGGCTCCATAATCTCCACAGTGGATTTACCCACTACAGATATTATAGAGCCGTTTTAAGTTGGGAAATAGGAGTTTTGCGTAGCAAAAGGTCCCTTTCTGGAGAACTGCTTTAAGTTGGGAATAGAAATTTGTAAAAGCGAATGCTCAGTTTGAGAAGTTCAGTGGTTTATTTTACCCATCTTTTCAAAAAGGCAAAAAGCTTATCATCATTTCTTTAACGATATGAAAAATAGAAGTGCAGTTTAACCTGCGCTCAGATTGAAGACAAAGTCCTAGAAATACTTGTTTCTGAGGGCTTTTTTTGATGTCAAGGAGTATAATAGAGGTAAGAAGAATGTGAGGTGTTGGCTATGTTTCACAAAGAAAATCCCGATTATAACCGTCGTCAAGTAGGCTTCTATACGCTTGAAGAGTTAGTTCCAAAGGACCACTTTCTGCGTCAGTTGGAGGAAACTGTCGACTTTTCTGTCATCTATGACTTGGTGGAGGATAGTTATTCCTCAGACAAGGGTCGTCCTAGCCTTGACCCTGTTATGCTGGTCAAAATCCCTCTGATTCAGTGCTTCTATGGCATTCGCTCCATGCGTCAGACCATCAAGGACATTGAGGTCAATGTTGCCTATCGTTGGTTTCTGGGCTTGAGTCTGGACGATAAGGTGCCTCATTTTACCACATACGGTAAAAACTACAGCCGTCGTTTCGCTGAAACAGAAGTGATCACGCGTATCTTCGAACATGTCCTCAATCTCTGTTTGACTGCTGGATTAGTGGATACAGATGAGATTTTCATCGACGGAACGCACATCAAAGCAGCTGCCAACAACCATAAATACAGACGACAAGAGGTCGAGGCTCAAGCTAAATGGATGAGTGAACAACTCGAAAAAGAAATCGCACAAGATCGGGTAACACATGAAAAAAAGCCCTTAAAGCCCGCCGCAAAAGGCGAGGCTAACACTAAAAAGATGTCCACGACTGACCCTGATAGTGGTTGGTTTCATAAGGGGGAGCATAAGGAGGTTTTCGCTTATGCAGCACAGGTGGCTTGCGACAAACACGGTTGGGCATTAGCCTATACTGTTGAAGCAGGCAATGTCCATGATAGTCAAGCTTTCCCTGCTCTTTTCGCAAAGCTAGAACCGTTTCACCCCAACTATATCATCGCTGACTCTGGTTATAAAACTCCCAGTATTGCCAAATGTCTACTGGACCAGCATATCACACCTGTCTTTCCCTACACCAGACCTCGTGGCAAGAAGGGCATGTTACGACCGAATGATTTCATTTATGACGAGCATTATGACGTCTACCTCTGCCCTGAAAACCAAGTCTTGTCTTACAGCACTACCAACCGTTCTGGCTATCGAGAATACAAGAGTAACCCTAAGACTTGTGCAACCTGTCCACTCCTAAAGAGTTGTACTGAAAGTAAGACCAAGCAGAAGCTAGTCACCAGACATATCTGGAAAGGTTACATGGAGATTTGTGAAGAGATTCGCCACCAAAGAGGGATGAAAGAGCGATATCAGCATCGTAAGGAGACGATAGAGCGACTCTTTGGGACGGCTAAAGAATACCATAATCTCCGCTATACAAGAGAAATTGGTAAGCTCAAAATGCGAGATAAGGTTGGGCTGACTTTGGCGTGCCTTAATCTCAAAAAACTGGTGAAAATGAGGGCAGGAAGGTCTTTTTATGTTGCCCTAATCTACTCTTTTAGACTACTTTTTTCAAAAATAACACAGCAAACAAAAAGACAAACTAGTTTAAGGGCTAGTTTGTCTTCGGTCTGAGTGCAGTTTAACCTGCGCTTCTATTTTCGTTATTCTTCTGTTCGTATGCCGTATTGATAAGGCACACCGAGGAGGTCTCGAAGAGTAGAGCTTTCATAGTCTTTATGAAAGAGTCCTCGTTCTTGAAGGATGGGTACGACTTGTTCGACAAAGGCACGCACGCCATCATGAGCTAAATCGGGTACAATGGAAAATCCATCTGTTGCACCTGCTTCAAACCATTCTTCCAAGAAGTCAGCTACATCTTTGGCAGTTCCCACAACGACTGGATGGTAGTTGATGACACCGTGTGCCAGTGTATCGACTGGAGAGTAGCCTTCTTTTAGCACCGCTAAGGCACGTGGAGAACGAGGATCGTGTGGATTAGCCCGAGCGAGTTTCAACCAACTATCAGGAAGAGGTTGATAGGGATCGATACCTTGGAAATTCAAGCCGACCATGGCTCCGAGATAGGATAGACGATGTGCTAATTCTTCCTTGTCAAATTCTAAGACTCTTCTACGCCGAGCAAGTGCTTCTTCCTTACTATCTGCAATGGTAAACATAAAGCCTGTAAAGACGTTGATGTCGTCTGCAGAACGCCCATGAGCGACGGCACTTTCTCTCAGTATATTTCGGTATTCGCGAGATTCTTCAATAGTGAAAGGATTGGCATAGACACCAGAAGCAAATCTTCCTGCTAGCCGAATGCCTTCTGGACTAGGTCCTGCTTGGAAAATGGGTGGCTGCCCCTGTTCAGATGGCGGAATAGGAAGGGGACCCTTGGTCTGAATGTATTCACCTTGATAGTTAAGAGGTTTAATTCTCCCCATATCAGCAAATTGCCCAGATTGTTTATCGTGGATGTAGGCTCCTTTTTCCCAAGAACCCCAAAGTCCTTGAACAGCTTCAATCATCTCGTGAGCTCTGCCATAACGCTCCTGTGTAGATTTTAGATGGCTTCCAAAATTCGCAGCTGTTGCTGGTGTAGAAGTGGTGACCGCATTCCAACCAACTCGTCCATGACTGATTACATCTAGTGCTTTGAGGTGACGAGCAAGGTTATAGGGTTCGTTAAAGGTTGTTGAAAAGGTTCCGACTAGGCCAATATGCTTGGTTGCTCGTGCCACAGAGGTCATGGCAATCAGCGGATCCATGGAATGCATGGGCGTATCCTGTGTCAAATCATTGACGAGAGCAGGAGTGTCTGCCATAAAGAGGGCATGGAGTTTGCCTTTTTCTGCTAACTGTGCCATTTCAACATAGAAATCCATGTCTGTGTAGGCATCTTCTTTAGCTTCTGGCAGACGCCATGTCTTAAATTCCCCACCATAGCCAGATACCATTTGCAGGACAATTTTCATTTGTTTTTTCATATTCATTATACTAACTCCTCAATTCCAGACATGAGCTTATCCATGATGACAGCCACAGGCTCAATCGTATCAATCATGGAAATTCCGAGTCCAAAGGAAGCAAATCCCTTGGTCAAATCCCCAAATAACATCCCATCGCGCATCCCGTTATAGGCACCTTGCACCTTAAAAATTTCTTCCTCACTAGCACCAGCTTGGCTCATTTCCAGCAGTTTATTGGGAATGGCTCCTGGTAAGGAGCGATAATAGGCTGGTACGGTACGATAGAGTAGGAGATCAGAAGCGTTTGCAGCTAAGGCTTGTTCTTTGATGTTTTGTGCGAGGATAGATTCTTCAGACATCATAAAGGCAGTTCCGACAAAGAGTCCTTCTGCTCCCAAAGCAAAGGCCGCTTTGGCAGTTCGTGCATCGGCAATACCACCGGCTGCCATGACTGGAACACGCCCTTTTGCGGCATCCACAATCATAGGAACAATTGAAAATGTGCCAATTGCCTTTTCAGGTACGGTTCCACCTTCATCAAAACCGGTCGCAACGATAATATCTGCGCCACCTTGAATGGCTTCTTCCGTATTTTCAACTGTTGGAGTGGCCGCTCGAAAGACAACTTTAATTCCTTTGTTGTGAAATCTCTTAGTCCACTCGGCTGAGAATTCTCCCACCATAACGGCAACTTCAACCCCTTCTTCTGCCATTAAATCCATCATGGGCTGTGTAAAGATATCTGTATTTGGATGACTTGGTGCGACATTGAGACCGAGAGGTTTGTCTGTAATTTGACGGGCAATGCGAATTTCGCGACGCATATTTTCCACAGTTTCTTCCACCGTTGTCGCAGCGACGGTTTGTCCTGCGCTAATCCCCAGAACACCTAGTCCTCCTGCTGCACTCACTGCACCAGCGTAGGCTCCATTCGTCAGCCACGCTAAAGGTCCTTGAATAATCGGTTTTTCAATTCCTAATATTTCAGTAACACGATTTGCCATTTGTCTTCTCGCTTTCTTTCTGTTATAGTTTATATAGTACATGTGTCATTTAAGGTAGTCAATTGACATTTTTTGCCAATCTGTCACTTAACAGACACAAAAGAAAGGATTGTCCTATTGAAACAAGATTTACGGTTCCAAAAAACGGAATTAGCTCTCCAAAAAGCCTTTTTGGATTTACTCCAAACGAAAGACATCGCGAAAATCTCTGTCAAGGAAATCTGCGCAGTCGCCCAAGTATCCCGCAATGCCTTTTACCAGCATTATGAAACCAAAGAACACCTTTATGAGAATATGCTAAAAGAGATTTTGCTAGCGATTGAGGACGCTTGTAAACCGCTTGCCAAAGACTTAGCCAGTATTTCGACAGCTGAACGTCGCTTGTTCTTGGATAATATTCTTCGGGCAGTCGAAGACCATCGCTTTGTCATCTATCAATTGTTGACCAGTCAGCCAGCTATCTTTTCTGCCGCCTTTCAAGAAATGCTCCTTTCTGCCAATCTGCAAGGCAGTAAAGAAGTTATTGCACCACCTCACACCTCTTATATTCATGTATTTTCGGGAGGAGTGGCTGCCTTTGTCAATTATTGGCTCTTAGAAACGAGTTTTACTTTGGAAGAAGCTCAAGAAACATTATTTAGCATTTTAGGACAAATGATGGTTGTTTCAGATTAAAATTATTGTGTTGTCCAAAAATTCTGCTCGTTTCAAAAATAGAGGGAGTTTATCAATCAGCTAGCCAGCATGTAAAAAACCTTGTTCCTCCTGTTGGAAGGTACAAGGTCGTTCTTCAATTTGTGTTCTTTCCTTGTGCCCTCATTAAGGGGCAGTCTCACACTCGACCAAGCTGGAAGCCTACTGAAAAAGTATTTTGACAAAAACCGAATGATGCTTCCTTAAAAGAAATTAAGCATTATTCGGTTTTTTTGGACTAAATTTATAGGAGATTATTCATTATCTGTTCTACCCCTTTGACTTTTTTAGTGTTCTACCAAGCTGGTGCGGTGGTTTTTTCCTGTAAATACGCAAGCCAGACAGGGTCTTTGACACGGCAAAGGGTGACAGACAGCCCTGCCATGTCTAAACTGGTCGCAAATCGTCCTGCCTTGATAAAGGAAAGTCGCAAACCTTCCAAATCCAATAATTGGCAAATATCATTCAGAAAGACACCTTGTTCTAACTCAGAAATCGTCCCTAAATTATTCACCAAGAGGATAAACTCTTCCCCCTCCTGCCAGCGGAAACGCAGTTTTAACTTATTGACAATTTCATTAGCTAATTGCTCTGATGATTCAAAGGGAACCGTCCGATAGCCTTCTTCACCATGAATACCGATACCATACGAAATCTGCCCTTCTTCTAGCTCAAATAAAGGGTGTGCTGCTTGAGGAAAACGTGCTGATTTCCTTGCAAAACCAATCGTCGCAATCTCTGTTGACAAGGCTAAAGCCAGCTGTTCTAAATCATCCAAGGACAGGCCCGACTGGGCCGCTGCCCCTACAATCTTATGCAGTAAAATGGTTCCTGCTAGTCCCCTATGCCGCTTTTGAAAATTCTTTTTGGTGTCAACGGAAATGTCATCATGGGACACAATGTACTTAACCGGAATCCCTTCTTGACGAGCTTGATGAATAGCCGTTTGAAAAGCTAGTAGATCTGCTTCAAAATTTTTAACGATAACAAAAACGCCGCTTCCTTTATGCACATGCCGAATCGCACGTAAGATTTGCTCAGCAGTCGGTGGAATAAAAACTTCGCCATAAACTGCCGCTGTCAGCATTCCTTGCCCGACAAAGCCTAGATGCATGGGTTCATGACCAGCACCACCACCCGAAATCAAAGGAACACAAGTCTTTTCTTGCTCCCTCAAAGCAATAATAGGCTCTTGATCTAGCCGCTCAAGTTCGGGATGAGTCAGCAAGAAACCATCTATATATTGAGAAATAACGTGATGAGCTTGATTGATAATGGCAACCATTTACTTCCCCTTTCCTTCTCTAACGGATCTTGTGACCACTTGCACCAAATAAGGATAGTGCTCACAAAGTCTACATGGACACTGTCGAATTCCCTGCTCAATCAAGGAGAGCAGGGCCCCCGCATGATACGAAACTAAGAATTGCACATAGTTGTCCTCTAGGTTCACACGCTCCTGACTTTGCACCTCTCGAAGAATCTTCTCTAGTAAAATCTGACAATAGCCGTCCAAGTAAGCAACAAAAGCATTTTGGCCTTTGATTTCAAACAGCTGGACATAAAAGGACTGATTTCGTTCAATATAGTAAAGCAATTCATCGAGCAGGGTCAAGCCACTGATATAGTTGAGATTATCGGTGACCTGCTCCTGTAACTCCGTTTCAAAAATCCAATCCAGCAGTTCATACTTATCCAAAAAATAATTATAAAAGGTCTGGCGTCGCATGTTGGCTTCCTGCATAATATCCACAACCGATAGTTTATCGAAGCTCTTTTGGGCCAGTTGCTGTTTAAAGGCCTTTGCAATCCGCTTTTTTGTAATCAGAGATGTTCCCATGCCTTACTCTTTTCTTACCCTTCCATTCAACCGAAAAACAGATTGATACTCTATCAACATCCTCCAGTCATTCTATCTCTACCTTACCATATTTTTCCAAAAATCCAAAGGGACAGACAGCCTATTTTGTCCCTTTCTTTTTTCCTTAAAATCCAGTATACTGTAAGCGTAATCATCACTGTCATCATAGAAATAGATTGTCTCTTTCGAACATCCACCTTCCTAGGGCAAATCTCTTCTTATGACTCATATTCATTAGGAGGAATACTCATGAAAAAAATTATCAATCAGCCAGAGCACGTTGTCGATGAAATGCTCCAAGGTCTTGTCTTTATGCATGGTCAATTGGTTGAGCGCTTAGACGGCTATGACGTCATCGTTCGGAAAGCTGAAAAACGTGGAAAAGTTGGGCTCATCTCAGGTGGAGGTTCTGGTCACGAGCCGTCTCACGCAGGTTTTGTTGGACGTGGTATGCTATCAGCTGCTGTCTGTGGAGCTGTCTTTACTTCGCCAACACCAGATCAGATTTTAGAAGCGATCAAGGCAGCTGACGAAGGGGCAGGCGTCTTTATGGTCATCAAAAACTATTCTGGTGACATTATGAACTTCGAAATGGCACAGGAATTAGCTGAAATGGAAGGCATTGAAGTTGCAAGTGTCGTCGTGGATGATGATATTGCAGTTGAAAACAGCCTCTATACACAAGGTCGTCGTGGTGTTGCTGGTACGATTTTAGTCCATAAGATTCTTGGTCATGCTGCAGAAACAGGAAAATCCCTCGCTGAAATCAAAGAGTTGGCAGATAAACTTGTTCCGCAGATTAAAACCATTGGATTAGCCCTTTCAGGAGCTACTGTCCCTGAAGTTGGAAAACCAGGTTTTGTCCTAGAAGAAGATGAATTTGAATACGGTGTTGGTATCCACGGTGAACCGGGCTATAAGAAAGAAAAACTCCAACCGTCTAAAGAATTGGCTGAAGAGTTAGTTGCTAAATTACTCCAAGATTTTGAAGCCACAGCAGGCGAGAAATACGGTCTTCTTATCAACGGTCTCGGGGCTACACCACTCATGGAACAGTATGTTTTTGCTAACGACGTCGCACAACTCTTAGAGAGTAAGCAAATTGAAGTGGTCTACCATAAGATTGGAAACTATATGACATCAATCGATATGGCAGGACTATCCCTCACCCTCATTCAATTAGAAGATAGTAGCTGGTTGGAGGCTTTAGAGGCAACAGTTGAAACCCCAGCTTGGTAAAGGAGGAAAGAATGGAGACACAAGCAGTATTCAAATGGATGCAATTATTTGCCCAAAAAATCCAAGAAAATAAAGACTTGTTGAGCGAGTTAGATACACCGATTGGAGATGGTGACCACGGTGGCAATATGGCACGAGGCATGGCAGCAGTCATGGAAGAGTTAGAGGGAAAGGAATTTGCTAGTTCCGATCAAATCTTTAAAGTGGTGTCCATGCAACTGCTCAGTAAAGTCGGTGGAGCTTCTGGACCACTCTACGGCTCAGCTTTCATGGGATTAACCAAGAGTGCACAAGCGAATGATTCTCTCTCTGATAGCCTTCAAGCTGGACTTGATATGATTCAAAAACGAGGAAAGGCGGAAGTCGGAGAAAAAACCATGGTCGATGTCTGGACACCTGTCATCGCTGATCTAAAAGCAGGGCAACTCAGTCTAGAATCTATCCGAGCAGCCGTTGACAGCACCAAGGACTTACAGGCTACAAAGGGACGGGCTTCTTACGTTGGGGAGCGTTCTGTGGGACATATCGATCCTGGTTCCTACTCTTCTGGTCTTCTTTTTGAAGCATTGGTAGAGGCTGGACTCGTATGACACAAATTGGTATCGTCCTTGTCTCGCACTCTCGTCATCTTGCCCAAGGAGTTGTTGATTTAATCTCCGAGGTTGCAAAAGATGTCCCTCTTACCTATTGTGGTGGATTAGAAGACGGCAGCATCGGAACAGAATTTTCCTGCGTAGAACACGCAGTAAACAGCAATCCTGCCGACACCATCCTTGCCTTCTTTGACCTAGGCAGTGCTCGGATGAACATGGAAATGGTCGCTGACTTCTCTGACAAAAATATCCAAATCCAGTCTGTTCCCATTGTCGAAGGAAGCTACACCGCAGCAGCCCTATTGCAGGCGGGTGCTCCCCTTGATGCTATTTTAGAACAGTTAGCAGAGCTGCAAATCAACAAATAAGGGCTCGAATTGAAGCAATATAAAAACTCTTAGAAATGCTACTAGGTAAGCTTTCTAAGAGTTTTTATTTTTTGTTCTTTGTATAGGTGTTGAGAAAGTTTCGACATCATCACGAGAAATCCTGTGATGGCAAGCGTTGGCAGCTGAGCCATTACAAATCAGAATGAGCTGAGGAAGAAAAGAATGTTTGAACATCGTGTTTATAGGGATAACGGGCGGTCCACTTTTGAAGGGTCGTTTCGTCGTGGGTATAGAGGGCACCTGTATCTAGCAGCTCTTTGTAGAGTTCCAAGTAAGGGAGTTGTCGGTCTTTTGCGAGTTGATATTCGCGTTTGATATCATAGTCTACCTTGCGAAACTGTAGATTTGGCAGTCCTTTTTCATCAATTTCTAACACAGCATATTGAGCTCGGAGGTCATTCCACAGAGGCTCCCAAGTAAAGAAAGGCTGGCCGATAGAGCCTGGATTGAGAATGAGCTGTCCCTTGCTACTATAACGGAGAACTTGGGAATGAATATGCCCATAAACGGCGATGTCGTAGTCTTTTTCAAACAAGGCATCAAAATTTTCAGTTGGATTGGTACTCAACAGTGCCCTGCCATAATTTTGCTGGGGTAAATTGTGAGAAATACTAATATGAAGGCCGTTGATTATTCGTTCTTGCTGTAGAGGGAGTTGTCGAATGCGGGTGATATCTTCTGCCGTCAAATCTTCTAGCAAGTATTGACTCAGGCGGAGAATATAGATTTCTTGAGCTGTCTTTGTGCTATAAACACCATCTAAGGACTCTAATAGACAGTCATCCCAATTTCCCCGAATCCAAACCGTTACAGGAAGTTGGTCCAAGAGTTCGAAAATATCCCTTTGAGCAGGCCCGGGAAGCCAACAGTCTCCCAAAATCCAGTATTCAGTGATGCCCTGCTTGGAACAATCCTCAAGAACAGCCTGTAAAGCAGTAAGATTTCCATGGATATCCGATAATATCGCAATCTTGTGAGTCATAGCTTCTCCTTATCAATTGATGGTGCACTTTGTGATACTAAACGTTCAAGTATAGCCGTAACATTCGCCATTCAGAAATGCTTTCATTGCATGCTGAAGCATCTACTGTTATTATACGAAGTTGGCATCTGTTTTTCAAGTGAGAATGGGAAACTTTTTATCTTTTTGGTATAATGAAGGCAGTGAAAGGAAGCGATGATGGATTATACGAAGGAAGAAAAAGAACGTTTTATGCGAGAAGCCTTGAAAGAGGCCCATATCGCCCTGAAGTTGGAAGAAATTCCTATCGGCTGTGTGATTGTGAAAGATGGGGAAATTATAGGTCGTGGGCATAATGCACGTGAAGAATTGCAGCGAGCAGTTATGCATGCAGAAATTATGGCGATTGAGGAGGCAAATAGCCAGACTTCAAGCTGGAGGCTGCTAGATGCGACTTTGTTTGTCACTATTGAACCCTGTGTTATGTGTAGTGGAGCGATTGGGCTTGCTCGAATTCCGCAGGTCGTGTTTGGAGCGACCAATCAAAAATTTGGGGCAGCAGGAAGCTTGTATGATATTTTGACAGATGAGCGGCTTAACCACCGTGTAGCGGTTGAAAGTGGAATTCTCGAAGAAGAATGCGCCCAGATGATGCAGGAATTTTTCAGAAATCGACGGAAAAAATGACTTTTCATGTGCAAAATGAAGAAAATGTGGTATAATAGTCTCTGGAGCAACAGCTTTGCGTGAAGCGGGTCAGGGGAGGAATCCAGCAGCCCTAAGCGATGTAAGCTGTGTGCTCTTTTTTCTTTATCTTTAAAAAGCCTATGAAATCAATATTTTCAAGGCTTTTTTTCTTATTCAAAATTACTTTTGGGGCATTTTTGGGGCAAAAGTTTAAAACTTTAAATCATTGAGTTTTTGTATGAGTTCATCTCCCATTTTTTTAGTGACGTGAGAGTATATCTCTAATGTTGTTTTGGAATCTGAATGCCCTACTCTATCCATGATAGCAGGGAGCGGAATTCCTAATTCTGCTAATAGAGAGATGTGAGAATGCCTGAATATATGCGTTGTGATATTTTTTTCAATTCCTATTTTTTGACCATGTCTTTTTAAGGCTCCGATGACTCGCTCGGGGTTGATTGGTTGCCCTTTCGTATTGATAAAGATGAAATCTGTATCAAAGCCATTTTCTATATTGGTGATTAGTTGCTGTTGAATGATGTTTAATACCTTGGTAGGTGCAGCAATCACTCTATCTGATTTGACTGTTTTAGGTGTCGTTCGTTCTTTATCTCTGAAATTATAATTGTGTTGGATGTATATGGTTTGATGTTCAAAGTCAATATCGGTTTCTGGATTTAAGGCAGCTAATTCTCCATAACGCATGCCTGTCATAAATAATACTTGGGCAATTTTGGCATACTTTGCAACCCGATAATCACGGATACTCTCTTCTTCTAAATGTTTCATTAACAACTCAAACTCTGTTTGATCCAGATATTTCCTTTTTGATTTTTGAATCATTTCTGTTGTCAATACTTTTTTAGGCATTTCAACAGATAGCATCTCATTTCTATCAATATAATTCATCCTCACGGCAAATGCCATGATTTGTTTTAACTTAGATTTGACTTTGCTAGTAAAGTTATGTGAGCGACCTTCGTTCAGTAGGTTATTGATTATACTTTGTAAAAACCGTCTGTCTATGTTTTTGACTAGATAATCCCCTGGTATGTTGTCAAGAATGACTTTTTCAATATTGTTTGTTGAATAAATGGTGGAGTTCTTGACACTTTGAGACCATCCAAGCTTAAATTCTTTGTATAGAGTTTCAAAGTTTATATCTGAGTGATTAGGTTTTATTTGTAATTTTTGATTGATTTTTTCTTGTAGCAATCTTGCGGCTTGATTCTGTGCTTGCGGTGTCTTTTTCTCCATGAGCACGGATACTTTTTTCCATTTTCCTGTATAGGGATCTTTATATCGTTCAAAAAAGTTAAATTTTCCGCTCCTATGTTCTTCTATCCACATTGCATTTTTCCTCATTTCTTGATAAAATGGGTATAGTAAAAGGGGCTTTTTAATGCCTATTTACTATCATTTTTTCTCCTCACACTCAACGTTTGGCGATGGCGAGTGTGGGGAGTTTTTTATTTAATTCTTTACAGGGAATTTTTTGTGTGTTATAATGTATTTAAAGAATAACTCGTGAAGGATTAACGCTGGGTCCCAGAAAGGGGTAGGTACTTTGTACTGAGCATTCCTATGTGCCTGGGGTTTTCTTTTTTATTTTGATTTTTTAAGGCTCTCAACGAAGTTTTGAGGGTCTTTTTTGATCTCGGATACAATAAAATCAACAAATTGCTGAGAGTAGGTGTAAGATTCTAGTTTGCCAATTTTGTGGCAGTAAGCCCACTTTTCGTCTTGCTTGATACTGTAAAAGTCAATAACTAGATTTAGCACATATTGGTTGAATCCATTTTTGTAACCAAGCTTTATATTATCCTTGTTCAATTTATCGGTCACTACGGAAATAATATTTCCGTATGAATATTTGTGAGTTTCTGAAGGATCTTTTAAGTCTTTGACAATGGCGACCCCAGATGGAGAGTTACGCTGTATTGAAACTACGAAATCAGCTTCGTCTTTCTTCTTAGTCAGATAGAGATTTTGCCTAATTCCAATAGCGAATTTGTCCGAATTATATTGCTCAGAGAGTACATCTATTTCATTAGCTTGTTGGATAAATTTTTCAGCAATTTCTGGTGGATATTTTACCCTAATTTGTTCGTTTGTTAGAGGCTCATAGCTTGCAGAAATCGTCAGAAAGTTGTGAGCGATATACTTAGTAATATCCACAGAGTGGAATCTCTTAATCTCATTGACGAAATTTATAACACAGGCTTGAAATAGCGGAGCATATTTCAATTCATAATCTTCTGTGATATAGTGTGTACTGATATTTCTTAATTCGATAATCCGCTCAAGATTCAGACGAATGCGTGTATTTTCATCGGAGTAAATTTTCTTTAAAACGTTATCAAGGCTTAGCGTCCTATCGGGATTATCTTTGAAGTAGATAGACTTTCCACGATTTAGATACTCAGCTTTCAGCATCAATTCCCATGCGTTACAGATAAAAAAGCTGAACCCTTCAATCCTATAACGTATAGTGGGTTTATTGTAGATTTCTAGGCCTATGATAAACGCTTCAACACTCTTATCCACTAGTTGTTTTGATAGATTTTTCATTGTTTTTCCTCTATTATTCCCTATAAACCGCTCTGTCTCATCTCTCCATCGGCTGGAAGCTACCGATGACTTTTCCAATGATGCGTGGTTCTTCTTCCCATGCTGCGAATTTGTCGGCATATTTTTTATTGAGAGAGACAAGGCGGAGACCGTCTTTTTCTTTATAGACTTTCTTGATATAGGATTGTCCGTCCCAGTCAACGAGATAGACAGCACCGTCATAGTCATAGCCGCCATCTCGGATAAGGGCTACTTCGCCGTTGAGATAGGTCGGCTCCATGCTGTCGCCCCAAATCCATGTGGCGAAGTCGTGGGGGATCTCCTCGTCAAAATAGGCGATGTCGTAGTTTCTATCTCCTGTGTAGCCGTAGCCGTTTCCTGCGGCTGCTTTTTCATAGACGCGGTATTCAAAGAGGGGTTCGTTAATCTCTAAAGATGGTTGCTCTTCCTTTTCTTGCTCCTCTAATTGCTCCGTAGCGTAGCCTAGTACGTTTTCTTGGCGTTCGGGGTGTAATTGTACCACCTTGTCATTTATCGCCTGTACGGTGCCATTTTTTGCGTCTGGTGAGGTGGCAAATATTTCAGGCTTAATTCCTAACGCAGCACATATCTTAAATATTGTTTCTGCTTTTGCATTCATAATACCACGTTCAAGAATAGAACGCATTGTTGTATAAGGAATTTCATTTTCTAAAGCAAATGCACGGACACTATTATAACGGTACTCAATCATTCTTTTTAGTTCAATTTCGTTCATATTCTCAACCTCTTTTTTCTCATTATATCATACGAAAAATCGTATGTAAAACAAAAAAACATAATTTTTTTAAAAAAAAGTATTGACAATGTACGAAAATTCGTATATAATAATTACATAAGGTTGAGGGAGGTGATAACTTGCGATACCGAAAACCTTACAAGACGGAAATTCACATCCATCTTGAAAAAGAAAAAAGCTCCTACAAAAAGGAGCTAGGAGTAGCAGTCGCTACAGCGATCATCACAAAGCTAATCGATTGGCTACTCGGTTAAGAGACGGGGCGAAAGCCCCATCGCTTAACTATCATTATAGCATAGAAAGGAGATAGAGACAATGAAAAACAAAAAAGATGACATTCTTTACTGGGTGATTATTCTTTTAATTGCTACAGGTGCTGCCACTATTGTTAATATCATCTGGAAATTGCTAGGTCTTTAGTTTTTAGGTATCATCAAAAATAATTGACAATATCATTCGTATGTGGGATAATATAGGGGAAGATGAAATCGCACTAAGATTAGTGCTACACAAAGCCCCTAGACTGTTCCAGCAATCTAGGGGCTTTTGTTGTGGGTTAGAAGACACTAACCGTGATTACTTGCCGAAGTGGTCGTCTAACCAGCGAGCCACCAACCAGCTGACGATGGCGTCAACGATTGCGGTAAGTAAAAATATGATGAAATCGCACATAAGCGGTACCTCCTTTTCTAAGGCGATATCGTTAGTGCCAACTGTATTATACCACATTTGAAAAAGAAAGGAGTGAGGTTTTTTGTTAAATATTGAAAGAGTTCGTCAGGAAAAAAATGTAACTTTGGTAGATATGGCAGATTTTTTGGGCGTGAAATATCAGACTATCAGAGATAAAATCGACGGAAAATCAGATTTTAAATTTGGAGAAGCGTTAGCTATACAGACTAGATTTTTTCCTGAATACGATATGGTCTTTCTGTTTTCTGAGGGAAGTATTTCAGGATAAAAAAATTTAATTATATATACGAAAATTCGTACAAAAACAGCTTATTCACCAAGGAGGAAAATATGGATTTAGAATTACCATTCAAGGAATAGCTGACGCAAAAGCATTTGGTCAAATAAAGGTCAAACTTTATACAATACTTGTATAAAATCTCTTGACATTCTTCAAGAGATTTAACACCTAAGGGTAGAAAGGAGTAGACTATGAAGTTTATACACGTTCAGTTGTCACCGCCTCTAAAAGAGCGACTAGAAGAGCGATGCAAGCGTTTGGGCTTGTCCATGTCGGCTTTTGTTCGCTTGGCGGTGGTGGAGAAGTTAGAGAGGGAGTAGGAAAGGAGAGAGGCTGAATGAATGCGAAACTGAAAATACGTTATGAGTTTATCGTTAAGTCCGAGGATGAGGCTATTGACATCAAAAATAAAATCATCGCCAATACGCTTAGCGATGAAGATGTTCAAATTCGATTTCGCCACGCCAAAGCATTTTGATATTATCAAGACGTGGGGTGGGGAAATGATAGCTATTTCATATCCCGAATGAGGGCAGCAGTTGATTGACGGATAGCACTTGCTACATCGTCACTATTGCTAGTATCTGGGACTATATAGGTCAATGTATTGAAAGCATCGGCATCTAGTCTAAAAGAGGCTTTGTAATCGTTATTGTGTTGGTCATGATATTTGATGTGAAGCGTCGCTATACCGTGATACCCTCTTTCAATCGTTGAGGTTATTGACTGACCTGGGGCAATCATATTTCCAACTAATGATTGAAATTTGAGTTTTTGATGGACGGTGTCAAGTTCACCAAGTACTTCAATTTTATCGATATAGGCCGGAGAGTTTCCGAAATTTTTGAAAACATAGACTCGATAATCGCTTTTTATAGCATAGACATCTATAAAGACATTGATATAAGGCTTTGCCATATCCTCAGTAGCTTTTTTAGTTTGTCTCAAGGATATGACGTTAAAAACGAATCCTATTAAAGCGATAGCTACGGTGATGTATAGAGTCCAGATTTGGACGTTATCATTTGTTATATTTGGCATATTATTCTCCAGTCATTTTATTTTTCATTATATCATACAAGTAGAAAAAAGGAGTATTGATCATGAAGTTTATACACGTTCAGTTGTCACCGCCCCTAAAAGAGCGACTAGAAGAGCGATGCAAGCGTTTGGGCTTGTCCATGTCGGCTTTTGTTCGCTTGGCGGTGGTGGAGAAGTTAGAGAGGGAGTAGAAAGGAGCAGCATGGAAAATAACTTGGTGGGTAAATATCTTGAAATTTCTGGCAAAATCGCTGGTCGTATTGAGCTAGAAAGTGAAAAAGAACTGCTTGTTCGACGAGCCATATTTTTTGATGATTATGGAGGTTTGTGCGAACAAGCAGTCTATATTGATAAAAAAGTGTTGGATAATTATTGGGTTAAGGTAATAGAATTATCTATTATTCCTGAAACCATCAATAGCGTTGACAGCACTGATCTGGTTCGGAAATGCTTGAATATGTAAATTAACAGTATCATGACCGTGAACATATTCAACACATTTCACTAAATAATGTTCTGATTTAGGGTCTGATGACCTTGCAATGACAGAGCCTATAGAGGGAATAGTAGGCAATATCATTGGAACAGGTTCTGTATGCCCCTCAATCACAATATGACAAGTAATCATAGCTTATCCTCCTTTCAATAGGATAAGCCAATTATAGCAAAAAAGCCCCCAGTTTTAGAACGCTTGAAACAACATAGTTCTAAAACACTGACGGCAATCAGTAGGAGGGGACTTACAAAAATTAACTACTTAAATTATATCACAAGAAAGGAGAAAAGGCTATGGAATTATTCAGTGTGGACTGGCAAGCAGAGGTGAAACGTTTGATTGTTGAAACTGTGACTAAAATTGTGACCAGAGCCTTGGAGAATGGCAAATTTAACAAGAGTTTTGAGCTTGAGGCTATGTGTGATAAGAATTTGGCTTTGAAGTTTGATTTGACGGAGCGTCAGGTCGGAGATATTCGTCGTTTGATGGATAATTTGCCCGGGTGGACAGAATATGTCTATGGTACAAGTACAGATATTGAGGGCTTTAGAAAGTTTTTGAAATATCGAAAAACTTTAGATGGTAAGCGAGAAATCAAGAAAAAGATAAAAATGAAGAGAGGAGCATAAGGCATGAGAGACATGCAATATATCTTTCCATAAAAATAGCGATAAAAATTATACAACTATCAATAATGATTTGATTGATGATCCTGGGTTGGATGCTAGAGCTTTGGGAATCATGCTCGTCATTTTACGCAATAAGTCGACTTGGAAAATTTATCCGCCTGAAATTGCAAAGAGGGCGGGATTATCAAGGACTACGGTTGACAAGTATTTTAAGCAGTTAGAGGAGCTTGGCTATATTCGTACGGTGACGATAGGTCGGGGCTATAAAAAGGGGAAAGAGACTTTCAGATTTGCTGCTGATTTTAAGATAACAGATTGGTATTTTAAAGATTACATTTTACCAAAACTGGAGGAGTATGTGCCTTCTCAAGTTGTGGATAAGTCTGTGGAAAACTTAAAATAAAATTCAAATCTCAAAAATTCAGATTTGAAAAAAATCATTTTTGAAAAATTCAAATGTGAAAAATTCAGATTTAAAAAATTCAAATGTGAAAAACTGTCCACTAATAAATACTAACTTAATAATAAATACTAATTTATAAATAATAACTAACTGAATAATAAAGACTAACAAATACAATAATCTCCTTATCCTAGACTAAATAATATAGGGGTAGTGGGGTTATCCACAAGGAGAAATCAAAAAGAAAGCATGAGGACTGGTGATGAAAAAATACAGTCGAGAAGATTTGGTTTGGCAGAGAGCGAGCCAAGCTGAGAAAGAGGAGTTATTGAATCTAGGGCTGACGAATAGACCTAAGTACATCTACTTGGTGAAAAAGCTTGGTAGAAAGTATGTGGCATGAGGTGAGCGATGGCAGAATTAACAATTTACAGGAAGTTGCTTAATATTCAACGTGATTTGAAAGCTCCCAAAGGTCAGTACAACAATTTTGGTAAGTATAGTTATCGTAATGCCGAGGACATTATGGAGGCGTTAAAGCCATTACTTGTTGAGAATAATGCAATCACCTATATCGAGGATGATAGCATAGAGTACGTTGGACAGCGGTATTATCTTGTAGCAACTATCTCATTTGTTGATGTTGAGACCGGTGAAAAAATCACTGTCAAGGCTAGGGCAAGAGAAGAAGAAATCAAAAAAGGGATGGATGGCTCACAGATAACAGGAGCAGCATCTAGTTATGCTAGGAAATACGCCTTAAATGGTCTTTTCTTGATTGACGATACCAAAGATGCAGATAGCAATGAGTATCACCAACAAAACAATCAAAAGCAAGGACAAAAACAACAAGCCCAGCAATCAAAACCTAATCAACAGCCTCAAAATAATCAGCAACCAAACAACCAACAGGGGCAATTTATTGACAATATCCAATATCAGACGATTTTCCGAACAGTCGAGTCTATCGCAAAGGCCAAGGGAATTCCTGTTGATCAAATAGCTAACTTTGTTTTGAGTAAATACAAGATTACAGATTTTCATCAAGTTACAGCAGCAGGCTATGAGGTTGTCTTGGGATATTTGAAAACACAGCTAAAAATAGCACAGGCAAAATAAGGAGAACAGAAATGAAAGATGTAACAAATTCAACACTAACAGAAATTCAGGTAGAATTCACACCAGCGGTCATCAACGTTGATTATGCTAGCGTGGAAAAGCAACTTGCAGCAATCGTTGCACAGTACACTGATTATGAGGTGACAGCCTCAACTTATAAAATTGATTATGATGAGCGTACACGGCTTAACAAGCTAAAACAAGCACTAGAGGCACGTCGAAAAGAAATTAAATCAAATATCAATAACCCTTATGCAGAATTTGAAAAGTGGTATAAGAAAACTTTGAAACCTCTTGATGAGGTTATTGAGACTATCACAGCAGGACTAAATGCAGTTGATGAGCATGAGCGATTGATGCGTGTGGATGTTGTCCGTGCCACATTTGAAGATAAGTGTATGGTAGCAGGTCTTGAAAAATCCACCTTTGAAAACAAGTACGAGGAGTACAGTCTTAAAAAGCATTTCAAGACAGGTAAATTTGAACTCAAGAAAACAGTACTTGATGAAATGGACGCTCTGGTGCTTGCTGAATTTGAAGCATTGGAGCAATTCAAAGCTAATAAGCAGGTTATCGAGGAACAAGCTCAAGAGTACGATTTACCAGCAGAGGGCTATATCAGACATTTTGAGGATGGGAAGTCACTGGTTGATGTCCTAAAACTAATGAAATCAGACCGTGATGCCATCGCTTTACGCAAAGAGCAACAAGAGGCGAGGGCTAAAGCAGAGGCAGAGCGTAAAGCAGAAATTGAACGTATGGCACAGGAACAAGCAAATGCCAACATTAAAGCAATTGATGCTGAGACAGGGGAAATCATCGAAAACAGCCCATCAGAGCTTGAGAGTGGGTGGCAGGGGGCAGACAGACCTCAGACCCAAAACACAGCCCCAGAAGTGGCAGAATTTGTACCTAGCGAGCCAGTAACAGTCACAATGGTACTAACTTTGCACGGTGGCAAACCACAACTAGATGAGCTTAAAGAGTATCTTGAGGATAATTTTATTAGTTTTGAGACTTTGGGAGATTTGTAATGGCATGGAATGAAATCAAAGACCGACAAGGAAAAATGGTGGATGGTGTGTTTGTGAAAAAGGAGGATTTAGGAAATGAATAAGAGAACACGAAAAAAGTACAGTCATCTAAATGTGTTGGGGTTAACCGGTTTTCAATTGAAACATGGGACTATCCATGAAATCAAAAAAGGGAATTCCTGGTATAGGAAAAGTTCAAAGCCGACTAGAAAATATTATCTTGATGGTAGAAAATTCAAAACAAAGAAAAAGGCAAGATGCCATACCCTTGTACGGTTAGAAGATAGATTAATAATGCATAATTATCAAAAATTTCTTAGTCAAGGAGGATTTGGTAAATGCTAAATAATGTTGTTTTAGTGGGGCGACTTACAAAAGATGCTGAACTGAGATACACGCCCTCAAATGTGGCTGTTGCCACCTTTACTCTTGCAGTTAATCGCCCTTTTAAAAATGAAGCTGGCGAGCGTGAGGCTGATTTTATCAATTGTGTTATCTGGCGACAAGCGGCGGAAAATCTTGCAAACTGGGCTAAGAAAGGCTCATTGATTGGCATTACAGGCAGTATCCAGACACGCAACTATGAAAATCAACAAGGGCAGCGCGTGTATGTGACAGAGGTTCTTGCTAGTCATTTCCAATTATTGGAAAGCAGACATCAACAAAATCAAGGACAACAGCAGGGAAATTATGATAATCAAGGTGGCAATTTCCAAAGCGGAAACAATCAAGGCTATAATCCATCAATGAATACAAATCCGCAACAAGGGTCATTTTTCCAAGGACAAACCACAAATCCTATGGATATTTCAGATGATGATTTGCCGTTTTAAGATAGGAGTGATTAGATGAACAGAGTAAAAGTTGACTTGCAATGTCCGTATTGTGGATTTTGTAAGATTTTAAAAACAGCACCATACAAAAAAGCTATCAGTTGCCCAACGTGCAAACAACCAGTATTTTTGAGCTGGGCAACTGGTATTGAGGGTGAACTTGATGAGTATGGATATTATTTCTACGCTTATGAGCCTTTCAATATTCGTAGGATTAACAAAGAATTTGAAGATGTGTTTGGTGGATTGCCATCGAATATTCCTTATAAAATTAAGACTAGAGGAGAGTAATATGACATACAATGAAATGATTTTAACAGTGGTAGCAGGAGTATTTGCCTGCTGGGCAGGTTTTGTGACAGCCCATGCTAAGGAGAAAATTAGACAGTACAAGGAAAAAGTGAGCTATTATCAGCAACCAGATACGCAAGTGAAAATTGCTCAGCATGTAGTGAAGAATAATTGGTTACAGAATGGTCAAGAGGTATTCAAATGAAAGTTTTTGACGGTGCCAAAATGCGTACTATCCGTAAAGAGGCAGGACTTACGCAGTATGATCTTGCTCCTATGGTTGGTATATCTCAAAATCGGGTAAGTGACATTGAAAGAAACGTTACAACACCCACCATTGGTGAGATTGATGCCCTGGCAGATGCTCTAAAAACCCAAGTTTCAGCGTTTTTGAATGATGAAACAAAGATTGAGGTAATTGCTAACACTTTCACCAAGAAGAAAAAGGACACAGAGCAAAAAGAGTGCTTTGAAAGTGTCAAAATGGATAGCTCGTCAGAACAGCTAGAGCTATTTGTCGATGATGCTCTGATAGGTCGTGACTTAACAGGCTATATTCTTATCAGGGCAGAAGTTTATAAAGAGTTGTTAGAAAATCAGAAACGCTTGCAGCAGTTGCAAAGTTTTTTGAAATGAGGAGGTCATGAGTGAAATTTGAGCTTATAAACGACCATTTTGAGAACTCCAAGAGGTATAACATACCGAGGGCACAGCTTATCATAGCGGATATTCCGTATAATTTAGGAAATAACGCCTATGCGAGTGACCCACGCTGGTATAAAGATGGGGATAATGCTAACGGAGAAAGTAAGTTAGCGGGAAAATCATTTTTTGATACAGACAATGATTTTAAAATCAATAATTTCTTTGATTTTTGTAGTCGCCTTTTGAAGAAAGAGCCAAAAGAAAAGGGCAAAGCCCCAGCTATGATTGTTTTTCATGCTTGGCAGCAACGTAATATGGTCATAGAATGTGGAAAGAGACATGGATTCGGCAATGCTTATCCACTTTATTTCACAAAGAAATCTAGTCCACAAGTGCTGAAAGCTAACATGAAGATAGTTGGTGCTGTTGAAGAAGCGACTGTGTTGTATCGTGACAAGTTGCCGAAATTCAACAATGGAGGTGCAATGATACTCAATCATGCACCATGGGAAAAGGACAGCTCCTACTCAGTCATTCACCCAACACAAAAACCTATCCCTGTTCTAAAAAGATGATTGAAATTTTTACAGATGAGGGTGATGTTGTTATCGATCCAGTAGCAGGTAGTGGTTCAACTTTAAGGGCTGCTATTGAGATGAATCGTGATGCTTATGGCTTTGAAATTAAGAAAGATTTTTATAAAAAGGCTAAGGAGCAAATGTTATCAAGCTACCAACCCAGCTTATTTTAAAACTAATGACTATCAAACAACAATTTTTGATTTTTTGGAGGAAATAGACAATGACTAAAACCAAAAATACAGTAGCATCTGAAACGATTGTGGACAACTTGAAAAAATTTACGGATGAATTGCATCAAACAGCAACAAAGGCGATGGTTGAGAGCCTTATTGTAAAAGATGAGGAGTGTTTTGTACTAGCCAATTTTACTCACAACATTTCACATGCCTTGATTGATATTTTACAAGGTAAATCAGAGACTGAGGCTCTTGAAAAAGTCTTTAAAGATGATGAGGATGAAAAGGAGGATGGCGATTTTAATAAGAAATTTTGGGGATTGCTCCAAAAAATCGGTCAGGGATTGATGGAGGAGTGATATGCAGCTATTTTTAAAACTTGTCTTAATCAGTGCTTGTTTGTTTTTATCTCTTATCATAGGTTATGCTGATAAGCAGTCCTTTAAGGCCAACAGAGTAGAAAAGATTGCATGGCTCCTGGTTGATGCTTATATTCTAATTTTGCTTTATGCAGTTTATAGATTGATAGGAGGGTAGAGTGAAGAAAATAAAATCAGTTCTAACAACTTTTACAAATACTTATATCATCTTCTCCATTCTAATAATGCCTGTTCTTATCCTATACAAAATGGAGCAGCTAGATAAAAAATTGGAGCGTTCTAAAGTGATTGTCTATAATGTGGACAATCGTGGTGGCCTAATGGATAGTGTGGGAAAGGTGACAGGTAAGCAGATTATTGAAGGTCATTATACTATCACAATTGGAGCTTATGGTAAGTTTCTTGTTACCAAGGAGCAGTACGATAGTATAAAAGTCGGAGACGATGCCCCAGAGTATTTGAAGAAAAGGGGAAGTTGATGCTGTAGAAGAAAACATGTTGAATAAAGAGAGTACAATGTGTGATGTTTCTGATATGGCTGAACCTTGCAATACCTTTGATGAGCTGAAAGAGGAATTGATAGATTATTTTAGATTGGATGAATTGTAAATTATGACCAAAAAGAAAATAGAGCGCCTATCGGTTATCCACCGTAAAGAAATCAATTGGCTCAAGTGGTATTTTTTGAGGGATAAGAGAAATCCACAAAGAACAATACTAGAGCAAAAGATACATGAGGCTTTCTTAAAAAATAATATTGAGCAGTCTATATTTTTGGTTAATCTGAAAACAGTCACAGATGAGTACATCCAAAAATCAGACCAAAAGATGTTGAAAGCGATAAAAGAGGTTTATGTTTACGAGAACATCAATGTAATCGGTGCTTGTCAAAAGATTCTTTATCTAAGCTCTAGCCCAGCTTACTCTTATATCAATAAGTGGTTTGATGATTACTTTATTTCTACTTATAAACATATTCCGTTAGGGAAATAACCGTAAAAAGACCCTAACCTATGTATCTATAATCAGGGTACATAGGTTTTTTTATTAGGGGGATAACATGGATAATCTCAGTATTAAATATGTGGATATAAGATCTATAAAACCATACCACAGAAACGCCAGACATAATGACGGTGAGGCGACAGAAAAGGTGGCAGCCTCAATCAAGGCTTTTGGTTTTCAGCAACCAATCTTAGTTGATGATAACAATATCATTATCACAGGTCATACGAGGCTCAAAGCGGCGCTTTCTTTAGGAATTGATAAAATACCAGTAGCTCATGCAGTAAATCTCACAGAGGAGCAGATAAAGGCATATAGGCTAGCTGATAATAGAGTAGCAGAATATTCAACATGGGATAAAGAACTTTTGACTATCGAGATGGGAGAGTTTGAAACCATTGACATGTCACAGTTTGGCTTTGAGTTAGAAATAGCAGGGCTAGACTTTGGCACAGATGCCGTTGATGAGGAATTACCCAACGATGACGAGGATGTCGAGGATAGCAACAAGGAATTTCACAGGCAGACCACCATCAATCAGTACAATTTATATGATTACGATGAGACACGCACCTCAGGTCAGTACAACATGCCTACCCTTGAGCCAGTTGACCATATACCACGCACCTTGCAAGGTTTCAACTATATCCTCAATAAGCCAGATTACACGGCGGGAGTGCATTTTTTCCTAGATGATTACCAATTTGAACGAGTTTGGCAACGTCCAGATTTTTACATTGAAAAGTTAACATCTTTCCCTTGCGTGTTAACACCAGATTTTAGCCTTTACTTAGATATGCCAGTTGCTATGCAGGTCTGGAATATTTACCGCTCACGATTGATTGGCCAGATAATGCAAGATTGGGGTATTACAGTTATTCCAACGGTATCATGGGCTTATGAGAATAGTTTTGATTTTTGCTTTGATGGTTTGCCCTCAAATGGAACGTTAGCGATTAGCACTATCGGAGTTAAGCAAAATAAGGAACAATTAGATATTTGGAGAAAAGGAGTTGATGAAATGATGAAACGATTATCCCCTAAACGTTTATTAGTTTATGGTGGTAAGGTTGATTATGATTATCAAGATGTCGAGGTACTTTATTTTGACAATGCAACAACGGAACGAATGAAACAAGGAGGTAAGAAATAATGGGTGGACGTGGAGCAAAGTTAAAAAATACAAGTGCAATCGCTAAATTAAGGCAAGCTATTAAGCAAGGTAAGACAGGGGATTCTAGTAAATCTAACAGTAACCTTTTTGATAGATCTGGTGAAAATAAAAGATTTAGAGATGCACAATACCGGAAAGAGAATATTCCTAGAAACTCTAAGCGTTTTATTTCTAAAATTGAAAGAAATCTTGCTGATGGGGTACACGGTGATATTTTTGAGCCTTACACAATAGCTAAGTGGGCAGACAAACAAGGTCATAGAAACCTTAATAATAAATCTCCACTAGAGCAATTAGGTATTGTAAAAGCATATGCTCGAACACACAATACAAAGATACTTTCTCAAATGAAGGATTCTAATTGGTATTGGTGGTAATTCTTGTAAACATTGAAAGAGGTGTAATACATGGGTGGCAGAGGGGCAAGCTCTGGAATGAGCAAACAGGGGAAGAAATACGGTACAGAGTATGAAACTTTGCATATCGATGGAAATATAAAATTTGTTAGATATAAGGGCGGTAATGCTAAAACTCCTATGGAGACAATGACTAAAGGGCGAATTTATGGCACAATAAGTGAAACTGGTGCTTTAAAATCTCTGACATTTTATGACAGTAGCAACAAAAGAAATAAGCAGATTGACCTTGAGGGTAGAGTACATTTGGTTAATGGTATCCGAACTCTGCCACATACCCATAAAGGATATAATCATGATGAATTAGGAACAACTGGACTATCTAAAAAAGATATAAGAATAGTTGTTAAAGCTGTAAATTCTTGGTATAATAGAGGTAAGAAATAGGAAAGTAGTTTAAAACGCTAAAACATGGTATAGTACACGTTAACACTGATGGAACTGGTTTGTATTTTAGTGGGGTAATGGCTTACTTGTATAATGAAAGGGAAGCAGGTTCTATTATCAAGATGGCGGTTGGAGTCCGTTCGCCTATTTATTACAGCACCCCCAACGGGTGCTTTTTTGTTTTATGTGGAAAAAATCCGTAAAAATACCCCTTTTTTATAACCTATACTGAAATCATGAGTAGTAATACTTGTGATTTTTTTGTTGGAAAGGAGGTCATAAATTGCCGAGAGATGGAACAGAGAATTTAAAGCCGATGAGCCAACGAAGCAAGGACGAAGCTAGGAAACTTGGTTCTAAAGGCGGTAAGGCATCAGGTAAAGCCAGACGAAAAAAAGCAGACCTCAAAAAAGCAATGGAGACCTTACTAGCATTAGATGTCACAGACAAGAATATTAAAAAGCAGCTAGAAGATATGGGTATGGATGCTAGTAATGAGGCCTTACTAGCATTTGCCACGTTTCAACAGGCTGTGAAGGGCAATCAGAAAGCCACAGAGAACATCATTAAGCTAACTAACACCAAAGATAAGTACGACATCCAGGAACAAAGAGAGCGTATCAAATCGCTCAAGTTGGATAACAAGGAGCGTGAGAGTATCAGCTTAGTTGAGGATGAAAAAATAATAGTGGCTGATAGATGGGAGGCAGAAGATGAAAATAGTTAATATCCAAGATAATGTCAATCCACATTTCAAGAGTGTTTGGGTATCTAAGAAACCCTATAACATTCTAAAAGGAGGGCGAAATTCTTTTAAGTCATCGGTTGTTGCACTTAAATTGGTTTATATGATGATTAAATACATCATAAAAGGGGAACAAGCTAACGTGGTTATTATCCGCAAAGTAGCTAATACAATCCGTGATAGTGTGTTCAATAAAATTCAATGGGCGTTAACCATTTTTGGTATTATGGGTCGATTTAAAACAACTGTTAGTCCATTCAAAATTATTCATAAAAAAACAGGCTCAACATTTTATTTCTATGGACAGGATGACTTTCAAAAGCTGAAATCAAATGACATTGGTAATATTATTGCGGTTTGGTACGAGGAGGCGGCAGAGTTTCACAGCCAAGAGGATTTTGACCAATCCAACGTAACCTTTATGAGGCAGAAACACGCTGATGCTGACTTTGTGCAATTCTATTGGAGCTATAATCCGCCAAGAAATCCTTATAGTTGGATAAATGAGTGGTTTGAGGGAATGAAATTGCAAGATGATTATTTGTGTCACTCTAGCACCTATCTTGATGATGAGCTAGGCTTTGTTACTCCTCAAATGCTGGCAGACATCGAGCGTATCAAGGCAAATGATTTTGATTATTACCGTTACCTTTATTTAGGTGAGGCGGTTGGTCTGGGAAATAATGTTTATAATATGACCACGTTTCACGCTATCAAGGCTTTGCCAAGTGATGATAGGCTTATTGGTATTTCATTTGCCCTAGATGGTGGACACCAACAATCAGCCACCGCTTGTTGTTCTTTTGGTATCACAGCTAAAGCCAAGGTAATCTTACTTGATACTTGGTATTACAGTCCAGCAGGTCAAGCAGTAAAGAAAGCCCCTAGCCAATTATCACAGGATATTAACAGATTTATACAATCTGTTATCAGCAAGTATAAAGTACCTATTTTGCAGTACACCATAGATAGCGCAGAGGGAGCATTGAGAAATCAGATGTATCTTGATTTCGGTATTCGTTGGCATCCAGTGGCTAAACTAAAGAAAGTGACAATGATTGATAGTTTTCAATCACTGTTGGCAGAGGGGCGTTTTTATTACTTTGATATTGAGAATAACAAGGTATTTATCGAGGAGCATAAGATGTATCGGTGGGATGAAAAGACTATCCAATCGGATAACCCCAATGTCATTAAAGACGATGACCACACATGCGATGTTGCCCAGTATTTTGTATTAGATAATGCTAAGATACTTGGTTTACGCGTGGGTCATTCATAAGGAGGGCAACAATGAACTTAATACAGAAAGTAAAGGACTTTTTTAATCGTGGGAGGTATAACATGGAAACATCACATTTAAACAGTATCTTAGACCATCCAAAGGTAGCTGTCACACCGTCAGAATTTAGCAGGATAAAGCACAATCTAAGCTATTATCAATCTAAGTTTGATGATATTGAGTACATCAATACAGATGGCGATAGAAAACGTAGAAAGATGCAACATTTACCAATCGCACGTACAGCAGCTAAGAAGATTGCTAGCTTAGTTTACAATGAACAAGCAGAAATCACAGCAGAAGATGAAACATTAAATGAGTTTTTGAATGATATGCTGGGCAATGATAGGTTCAATAAAAACTTTGAACGGTATTTGGAGAGTGCCTTGGCACTTGGTGGACTTGCTATGCGGCCTTACGTTGATGGCGATAAAATCCGCGTGGCATTTATTCAAGCACCCGTATTTTTGCCATTACAAAGCAATACTCAGGATGTATCAAGTGCCGCTATCTTGACTAAGACAATCAAGACAGAAAACAGAAAGAATGTGTACTATACACTTGTTGAGTTCCATGAGTGGGTAACACCAGATGGGCAAGAAGTAGGCAGTACGAAAGATAAGAGCCTATACCGTATCACGAATGAGCTTTATAAATCAACATCAGATAGCTCATTAGGGGAGCGTGTGCATTTGAATGAATTATATCCAGACTTACAACCAGTAACACCAATTCAAGGATTGTCACGCCCATTATTCACCTACTTAAAAACGCCCGGCATGAATAACAAAGACATCAATAGCCCATTGGGCTTATCTATTTTTGATAATGCTAAGACAACCATTGACTTTATCAATCGTACTTATGATGAGTTCATGTGGGAGATTAAGATGGGGCAAAGGCGTGTGATTGTGCCAGAGCAGCTCACACAATTAAAGGTGCAGGATAACCAAGGGAATATCACTTTTAAACGCCGCTTTGATATTGAGCAGAACGTGTATATGCAAGTTGGGGCAGGAAATATGGATAGTGGGGGCATTGTTGACCTTACAACACCTATTCGATCATCAGATTACATCTCAGCTATTTCAGAGGGGCTTAAACTTTTTGAAATGCAGATTGGGGTATCTAGCGGCATGTTTACCTTTGACGGTCAGGGGGTCAAAACAGCAACAGAGATTGTCAGTGAGAACTCTGATACCTACCAAATGAGAAATAGCATTGTTGCACTTGTTGAGCAATCTATTAAAGAACTTTGCGTGTCTATGTGTGAGCTTGGTAAGGCTGTTGGTATTTATAAGGGGACTATCCCAGAACTGGATGATATTTCTGTCAATCTTGATGATGGGGTGTTTACTGATAGACATGCAGAGCTTGATTACTGGATGAAGATGGTAGCGGCTGGATTTGCGACACAGAAAAGAGGAATTGCCAAGACCCTCAACATCACAGAGGAGGAGGCGGAGAAAGAACTTGCTGAAATCAATGGCGAATTACCACCAGAGAGTGATATAGAGCTTGCTCTATACAGTAAAGGTCAACAAAATACAGTAGGAAACAGTAAAGATACAGTAGAGAGAGAAGATGATGCCAAAGTTTAGAAAGAAACCAGTTGAAATCGAGGCTATAAAATGGACAGGTGACAATTTTGGTGAGCTTATCCAGTTTGCTAAAACTGATATTTGGTTTGATGATTTAGGTACACTCTGGATTGATACACTAGAGGGCGATATGATAGCTAAAAAAGGTGATTATATTATCAAGGGTATTAAAGGTGAGTTTTATCCATGTAAGCCAGATATTTTCAATGCAACCTATGAGGTAGTTAGCGAGGCTTAACTATGAGTGATACAAAGAAACGCCCAACCATCAATGACCAGCAGCTTTCTTTACAAATGCAAGGTGTATCTGATATATACGCTAAGATGCAAATCGAGCTATTTGATAGCATGATTAGACGACTTAAAGAGCGTGGCAATGCTGACCTTGCTGAAAATCCCTATATCTGGCAATTAGAAAAGCTAAATGATATGCACATGCTCAATGAGGAAAACTTGAAAATCATTGTTGAGCGTACAGGGATTGCCGAAAGTCTTTTGAGAGAGGTTATCGAGAATGAGGGGCTGAAAGTCTATCAAGATACGAAGGAGCAACTAGAGGAAGAATTGCATCGGTTATCTAGTGACGAGGTTAGAAATGGTGTGACGGATGCCTTAGAGGCTTATACACGACAAGCTATTAGCGACCTTAATCTTATCAATTCCACTTTGCCAGCAAGCATACAGGCTGTTTTTAAATCAGTAGTAGAGCAGACAGTGGCACAAGTGGTAGCTGGTACTAAAACAAGCGATAGAGCCTTGCATGATACCATCATGTCATGGCAGAAAAAGGGCTTTACTGGTTTTACAGATAGTGCTGGCAGAGAATGGCGAGCAGATAGCTATGCTAGGGCGATTATTAAATCCACTACTTATAAGGTCTATAATGAAATGCGGACAAGACCAGCAGAAGAACTGGGGATAGATACCTTTTATTACTCAATCAAATCAAGTGCTAGGGCTGCTTGTGCTCCATTGCAAGGTAAGATTGTTACAAAAGGAACTGGTAGGACAGAAAAAGGTATGACCATTTATAGCTTGCTAGATTATGGTCTAGGCACTGCTGGTGGTTGTTTAGGTGTTCATTGTGGGCATTATCTGACACCGTTCATTGTGGGCGTGAACACTATGCCAGACTTACCAGATTACCTAAAAGACCTCACGCCAGAGCAAGCAGAAGAGAATGCAAGGCTTGAGGCTAAACAAAGAGCAACGGAAAGAGCTATTAGAAACCAAAAAGAACGCTTGCATATTGCAAAACAATTGGGAGATGATGACCTAGTTACCCTAGAACGCTTGAAATTGCGTAATTTGCAAGGAAAAATCAGAAATCTTGTTGATAGCCATGATTTTTTGAGCCGTGATTATACAAGGGAGCGGTTATTTTCAACGCCGACATCTTATAATGTCAATAAGGCTGAATTAGAGTATAAAAAAGCGGTTTTGGTTAAGCGTAGAGAGTTAAAAAATGGTATAATTGGGGTACAAACAGTAGATAATTTGACGATTAAAGGCATATCAGAACATATTGCCGAACGAGCCATTGAAAGAGGTGGCACTGTCCAAACGATGCTAGATGCTTTATGTTATCCATTAGAGGTAACAACTGTAAAATATGACGAAAAGGGACAGCCTTCCAAACAGTATAGAGGGGAAATTTCAACAGTTGTTGTTAATCCAGATACTGGTAATGTTATTTCTACTAATCCAACACGCAGAAATATTAGAAAAAAATATGGAGTTTATAAGAATGAAACTAAATAGCATTTTCTCAAGTTCAGAATTTGAAAAAATTAACAAGTATCTATCTAAATGGGAATATACTAGAGAATATTCGGAAGATGAAATAGATATTTTTGATGAGGAGCTAGAAAATTTAAATCAAGAACTTGGATATGAAACGAGTTTAGGTATTTTTATCTCGGATATGATTTATAAACTGAGAAGTAATCCACAATATTAAAATAACTTGGTATTGATTGCACCTAGAAAAATCTAGGTGTTTTTTGTTGTCTTAAAAACCGTAAAAAATCCCATTTCATCTAATGTAAACTGAAATAGTAAATAATATTTGCTTTTAGCGGGAGTTATCCGCTCAAAAAAGAACTAAGGAGGTACAAATGGCATTTACAACAGAGGCGTTACAAGAATTTGGGTTGACGAAAGAACAGATTAAAGATGTATTTGCTTTACATGGTAAAGACTTAAATGCTGTTAAATCGGAACTTGAGACAGCAACCCAAGAGCGAGATAGCCTTAAATCACAGTTGCAAAACACGGAGGCACAGCTTGATACATTGAAAGCAGATGCAAATACAAGTGCTGAGCAGAAAGAGGCTCTTGATAAATTGCGAGCTGAATATAACAAGTTTAAAGCTGATGCGGCTGCTGAAATTGCACAAACTAAAAAGGTTAATGCTATCAATCTTGCTTTGAAAGATACCACCGCACACAATCCATCAACCTTGATGAAGTTTATTGATGTTGATGCCGTTGAACTTGATGAAAATGGCACGCCTAAACTTGATGACATTATCACAGGTTTAAAGGAAAGTGACCCCTATCTTTTTAAGTCAGATGATGATAGCACACCTAACCCAAACATTGTACCGCCAGGCAATCCAGCCGCTAGCGGTGCAGGAGTATCAGACCCATTTCAAGCAATTATTGATGGGTACAAATAAGAGAAAGGAGATTACAAATGTCAGGTAATCAAAACAATCCTGTACGTCGCTACGAAAAGCAGTATGCAGGAATTTTACAAACAGTTTTTGGAGTGCGTGCAGCCTTTACAGGAGCTTTAGCTCCTATTCAAGTGATGGATGGAGTACAGGAAAATTCTAAGGCATTCTCATTGAAAACAAATAGTACACCTGTTGTCATTGGCACTTATGCAACAGGAGCTAATGATGGAGGTTTTGGGGATGGTTCTGGAGCTAAATCACGCTTTGGGAAATTGACGGAAATCAAATATGACAATACAGATGTTGAGTATGATTATACGTTGGCAATCCATGAAGGACTTGATCAGTACACTGTCAATAATGATTTGAATGCAGCTATTGCAGACCGTTTGAAATTGCAATCAGAGGCACAAACACGCCAAATGAATACACGAATTGGTAAATTCTTGTCTGATAGTGCTGGTAAAACGGAAGCACTTGCTGATTTTGCGGAAGATAAGGTCAAGGCCTTGTTTAACAAAATAAATGCTTATTACATCAATCAAGAAGTCACTGCCTCTATCACTGTTTATCTTCGCCCAGAGCTTTACAATGCCATTATTGATATGACAGCCAACACCTCCGCAAAAGGGTCTAGCGTATCTATTGATAATAATGGACTTGCTCGTTACAAAGGATTTACTTTGGTTGAAACACCAGCACAATATTTTGCAACAGGGACTCTGGCTGTATTTTCTCCAGATGGCATTGTTATTCCTTTTGTTGGTATTTCAACAGCTCGTACGATTCAGACAGAAGATTTTGACGGCGTGAAATTGCAAGCAGCAGCTAAAGGCGGAACTTTTGTGCTTGAGGACAATAAAAAGGCAATTGTCAAAATCACTGGTTCAATTGTGGACTAATAGAGAGGAGATTATATGCCAATTTATACAGCTACTAAAAATCTAGTTTTTTCAAGTTTAGACAAGGAAGTCATCGTAGGTGAAACGATTGAACTTGATAAAGATTATGCGGATAAAGTCAATGAAAATCTCAAGCTAACTTTTCCAGATGTTTCTGCTGTCTTAGTTCCTGTGGATGAGGTGTTGCAAGAAAAGCCTCCTAAAAAGTCTCCACGGAATAAGAAAGTAGAAGCTGCACCAGAAGTGGCAGAAGATGGCGAAACAGAATAAGGGGTGTTTAGCCCCTTTGTGATAAGGAGGTTATCCATGACTTATTTAACACAAGATGAGTTTGTCGAGATGGGATTTGATGAGGTCACAGACTTTGACAAGTTAGGCAAGCGTGCCAAAATTGCGATTGATTTATATACTAATGGATTTTACAACGAGGTGAAATTTGAGGAGGATATAGACTATCGTAAGAAGGCTGTTAAGCTTGCTATGGCCTTTCAAATCGCTTATCTGGATGTCTCTGGTGTGATGACCGCAGATGATAAGCAGTCTATGACGAGCTTATCTATTGGTCGAACGAAGATTGATTATGGTCGCTCTTATCAAGGAGTAGCAGGTCAGCTATTTAACTTATCGCTGGATGCGGAAAACGCCCTAAAACAAGCTGGATTTAGCTTAATTGTGGGGGTTGATTATGATCGATAAGCGTTTATTACAAGATGTTGTGACAGTTCGTAAGATTGAAGGAAAAGATGATTATGGAGATGTAACGTATTCTGAGCCACTGGATATTAAACCAGTAAGGTTTGATAGGTCAGTGGCTATTACAGGGACTAACAACTCTAAAATCAGGCAGAAAGCAGGTGTTGTTTACATTTACCCTAAGTTTGTGAGTGTGACAGTCGATGATAGTTGGCTGGGTGCAATCGTAAATGATGGGGTGCGTGATTACCTTGTGACAGGTTATCAATCCAATTACCTTAATGGCAAGATTTTTAGTTATGAAGTTGAGGTTACTTAATGGCCGATGTCAGAGTGGCCGTTGACTTAGCAGGAGTGGAGAAAAAAGTATCTCCCCAAGCTATGCAACGTGGCAAAATTGCCGCAGGTAACGAGGCTTTGCTGATTATGGATAGCTCTGTACCTCTTAGGGCTGGCGGAGGAGCATTAAGAGCCTCTGGGCGTGTAGAACCTAATGGGGATGTGAGCTATAACACAGTTTATGCCAGAGCACAGTTTTACGGTACTAATGGGATTGTTGTTTTTAGGAAATATACGACCCCTGGTACTGGTAAGCGATGGGATAAACCGTTAAAAGCAAATATAGAAAAACTGAAAAAAGCAGCTATTAAAGGAATGGGTATTAGATAATGCAAAACAACAAAAACTTTCAAGAGGTGCTACTAGCCCACATTAACAACATCAAGGATATACCGCTTAAAGCAAGGCTAGATTATTTTGAGGATAATCAAGATGATTTAGTCATCAATGCTTTGAGTGGGGGCATTATTGAAAAAGAGTATATGGATGGTACTAGGGAGGTATCACTACCATTTGAAATTGCTGTAAAGAGTAAGACAAATGCAGTAGCTATTGATACCATTTGGCTCATCAATGGTGATTTATCATCATTTGATATTGAACTACCTAGTAGCGATAACTCTTATACTTTCCTATCGTTGAAGGTGGATAAGCCTGGTATCAACGGTAAGGATGAACAAGGTTACTTTGTTTATTCTATGCAAGTAATCGCAACATTAGAAATTACAGGAGGATGAATAGATGGCTCGTATGAAAAATGCGAAACGCAAACATGAGATTGCGCCGTTTGACCCTAAAAATCCAATGGTTGAACCAACAGGGGATGCTTGGAAACGCCTAGCTAAGTACATTGAAACTATTGACGATGAAACAGATGAAGATACGGACGATACTGGATACTATGACGGAGATGGTACGCCAGAAGAAACGGTATTATCTGTTGTAGGTGGCTACTCATTTGAGGGACTGTTTGATCCAGAAGATGCAGCACAAGCCATGATTGCAGCGATGAAGTACAAGACAGGCGATGCCCGCCGTGTATGGCATCGAGTGACTAGCTCTGATGGTAAAAAGACCTATACACAGGTTGCCAATGTATCTGAAATCAAAGCTGGTGCAGGAGATGCAACAGCTTATGAAGAATTTGGTTGCACGCTCAAATGGATTAAAGAGCCTGTTGAAAAAGGTATTGGAGGATAACCATGGCAAATATTTTTAATCTCAATGGCAATGATGATGTTATGATTTTTAACCTTGGAGATCTCAGGTTAGAATTTCAACCGACAGATGAAAAATCAAAGGAACTTTCAGACAAGGCACTTGAGCTAAAAGAAAAAGCAGATAATGTTACAGAGGGTGATGAGTGGGAAAACCGCCGCACTATTAAAGAGCTGTTAGATGATTTCTTTGGGGTGATGTTTGATACGGATGTAACAGAGAAAATCTATGATGCAGCTGGTAAGAATACTTGGAGTTATCTCAAGATATTCTTACAGATTGCGGATGCGGTCATAGATGTTAAACGAAAACAAGAAAACGATGAAACATTTAAGAAGTATCTTGCTGAATAATGTTTGATATTTCCAAAAAAATGGATGACAAGCTGGTACTGAATGATAAAGAGTATCAGCTTTTATTGTCGTTTGATAGGGTCTTATGGGTTTTTGATATGTGGGGAAACCAAGCTATCCCACCAGAGTTAAAACCAAAACTAGCTTTAGCCAAACTAACGGATGATATGACTTTTAAGGATATGGAAACATTGGAGGCTTTAGAGCTTTATACAGAAGTCTTTGAAAATCATTTACAGGTTACTAGAGCTATCGATGAGGTTGATAGGTATGACATTGAGGGAAATGTGATGCCTAAAAAGCCTAAAGATAACCTAGATAGCGATGATAAGCCCTTGTTTAGTATCAAATATGATGGTGAGTACATTTTTTCATCGTTTATGCAAGCCTATCACATTGATTTGATTGAACAACAAGGTAAATTACATTGGCAGAAATTCAACGCTTTATTATCTGGTTTACCAGATGGTACAAAGTTTGTTGAAGTCATGAAAATTAGGGCTTGGAAACCATCCAAAGGGGAAAGCCCTAAAGAAAAACAAAGAATGCGTGAGTTACAAGAACAGTACGCATTGCCGAATTTTTAACAGAGAAAGGAGGGTTCTAGATGGCAGATGGTAAGGTTACGATTACCGTTGACCTAGACGGAACGAGTGCCCAACAGGGTGTGAAACAATTAAAAGGTCTTTTACAAGGGCTAGGAGAAAGCTCATCTAGTGGTTTTAACACAGGTACTAAGTCGGCTTTAGGTTTTGGTACAGCTATGGCAATTGCTAGTAAGGCTGTATCTGTTGGGATGAGTGCCATTTCAAGCTCAATGGGTGGAGCGATTAGTCGTTATGACACTATGAATAAATTTCCTAAGATGATGTCAGCTCTGGGCTATTCAGCAGATGATGCAAAGAATGCAGTTAGTGAACTGTCAAAAGGAATTGATGGATTGCCTACTGCTCTTGATGAAGTTGTTGCAACCGCTCAAGGTTTGACAATGATGAACGGTGATTTAGGGAAATCAACCAAACTTACCCTAGCCCTCAACAATGCCTTTCTATCGTCAGGGGCATCGGCGGGAGATGCTAGTCGTGGGCTTATTCAATTTACCCAAATGATGGCAAAAGGTGAGGTAGATATGCAGTCATGGCGTACCCTCATGGAAACAATGCCAGTAGGTCTTAACAAGGTTGCAGAGGCGTTTGGCTATACAGGGGCATCAGCTAAAAATGATTTGTATGCGGCACTTAAAGAGGGGCATATCACCTTTGACCAATTTAGTGATAAGTTGATTGAGCTAAATGAGGGCGTAGGTGGTTTTGCAGAACTTGCCCAAATCAATTCTGACGGTATTGCTACGGCTATGTCTAGGATTAAGACAGCAGTTGTCCGAAATATGGAGGGAGTGATTAGATCTTTTGATGAGGCAGCTAAAGCCAAAGGCTTACCAACAATTACCGAGGGATTGGATAAGTTTAGGTTAAGTATTAACTCTGCTTTTTCAAATGCCACACCTTATGTTAGTAAGTTTGTTGATGTGCTTTCATGGGTTGTTGATGCTGCTAAACGGATGTGGGAGGCATTCAAAAATACAGGGGCAGTTACTTCCCTAACCCAAGCCTTTTCAGCTATACAGGGTGCACTAGAGCATGTCTTTTCAAGTCTTGGTCAAAACACAGGATTTGTAGAAGGACTAGGTAGAGCTTTTGGCGAGATCGTCAAATGGATTGCAGACGCAGTTACAAAAGGTGCTGAATTTATTTCAGCATTACCACCGGGGACAATTCAAACAATAGCGGGAGCTGTTTTAGGAGCGGTAGCAGCGTTTAAAGGCTTTAAGACGGTATCTGGCATCTTGAAAGGAGTTTCATCATCGTTTGGGCTTATTAAAGCCGCATTAAGTGCTAATCCATTTATGATTGCTGTTGTTGGTCTTGGAGCTTTAGTTGGTGCATTTATAACAGCTTATAACACAAGTGAAACTTTTAGAGCAAAGGTTGATGGTGTTGTTAATGCTGTTAAGAAATTTCTTGATGGGCTTGATCCAGAGAGGATGAAAAGCTGGGCTGCTACGATTGCAGCAGTAGCAGGAGGTTTTGCAGTATTTAAAATGCTAAATGGTTGGAATCCATTTAAAGCATTTGGAACTGGTGGAAAATCAGCTTTAGATAGCGTTAAAAATGCCTTATCTGGAACGAGTGGACAAGCCACTCAATCCAAAGGCATTATAGAGCAGGTCTTTTCTGGTTTAGGATCACTGATAACCTCTATTGCTCAAGGTATTTCAACCGTTTTACAGGGTTTAGCAACCGCCTTATCAACTGTTGCTCAGGGATTTGGTACGGCGGCAGCTATGGCAAGCCCTGCTCAATGGTTATCCATGGGTGCGGCAATGCTTATGGTTGGTGCTGGTGTTGCTCTGGCTAGTGCTGGTATCTATGTCTTGGTACAGGCGGCAATTCAATTGGCATCTGCTGGTAGTGGTGCAGCTATCGCTCTTGCAGGTCTTGGTGTGGGGATTGCGGCTATGGCTGGTGTGTTCGCTCTTCTTGGTCCAGCTTTAACCGCATCGGCTGCTGGTATGGTTGCCTTTGGTGCAGCTGTTGCCCTTATTGGTGCTGGTATTGGTATGGCGGCCGCAGGTTTAGCCATGCTAGCAAGTCAGCTACCAACTATTGCTGCCTATGGTACAAGTGCCTCTGGTGCTATTCTTGCCCTAAGTGCTGCAATCATCGCTTTTGGTGCAGGTGTGGCCATAGCTGGTGCAGGCCTCGTAGTCTTATCTGCTGGCTTGGTTGCTTTTGGTGCGGCTGCAGTGGTAGCCGCTGCTGGTGGTGTAGCCCTTGCTGCAGGTATTGTGGTGGTGTCTGCTGCTGTTGCTGCCTTTGGTCTAGCATTGCAACCTGTGGCCTCAGCTGTCAAGAAAATGGGTCAAGGTGCAAAAGATGCAGGAGCAGGAACAAAACAGCTTGCCAGTGGATTACAATCTATTACTAGCTTACCTCTTGGAAGTCTGGTCACACATCTTGGAGCTGTTGCTATTGGTATAGGAAAAATCTCTGGGAAAGGTGGGGAGATTGCTAGTGTTGGTGCAGGTATGAGACAGCTAGGCCAAGGATTAACGACTATTGCCACCTCTGGGATGTTGGCAGTAACCACTATGACTGCCATAGGTACAGCTATCACTCAATTATCAACTCAAATGACCACTTTACCAATGACCTTGACTTTAGCAGCTAGTGGATTTGCTACGTTTTCAAGTCAGGCAGTAGCAGGGATGGCCGGATTATCAGCTATCAATGCACCATTGATGGCACTTAAAACTGAAATGATGACATTAACCCCAGCTTTCATGATGGCAAGTGCAGGGGTGACAAGTTTTGGATCTCAAGCAATGGCAGTGGGAGCATCCTTTGCTGTACTTGGTGCAGGTATAACCGTTGTGAGAACAGGACTTGATGGTGTATCTACTGCTTTTATCCTCGTTGGTTCAAGTGCCGTTGCTACTAGTGGACAAATACAATCCATGGCCAGCAGTACTCAGGCTGTTATTTCAGCCTTTACTGCTATGAGTGGGCAAGTGCAATCATCGATGCAGGCCATTTTATCTGTTGTTAGGTCTGTTGGTAGTCAGATGAGGTCACAAGGTCGTCAAATTGGACAGCAGACAGCCCAAAATATCGCTCAAGGTATTAGAGGTGGCGTTGGGCAATCAACTAGTGCCATGCAAGCCTTAGTGAGTGCTGTACGTTCAACTGGTATGGCAGGAGTTGGCTCTATGCGAAGCATTGGTGCGATGATTGGACAAGGTTTGGCGGCTGGTATGATGTCAGCTTTGGGAGCTGTTACGGCGGCTGCTAATGCTCTTGTAGCTCAAGCGGAGAGAGCAGCGCAAGCCAAGGCAAGAATCCACTCACCATCACGACTATTCAGAGATAATGTCGGGCGTTTCATCTCTCAAGGTATGGCAGTTGGTATTGAGAAAGATGCGTACAAGGTAGATGATGCCATGGGCAGTGTTTACAGACAAATTCAAGATTTTAGCTATAAGCCAGAGGACATCATCGGAGTTGGTAAAACTAAATTATCTAAGATAGTACAAGTGAAATCAGACTTTGAGAACGCTATTAAAGCTAAAGTTGAAGCTGCAAAAGAGAAAAGCAATAACCTTGTGGAGAGGGCACTTGATATTGCTGAGAAGGCGGTAGAACGCCCATCAGAACTTGTGCTTGATGATGGTACCCTTGTAGCTAAAACTGGGGACAAATACAAAGATTATCAAGATAGACAATCCAGAATGAGAGATAGAATGAGAGGGATTACGCTATGACAACCATGACTTTTAATAAAGTAGATATGTCAAAGTATTTCAGAATAACCGATATTATTCGCCCTATTGGAAATAGTCGGAGCATCACAACAGATGATGCTCCTGATATTGGGGTGAATATTCAGCAAATTAAAATTGATGCTAAGGTTATCACAGTGAAATTTGATATGAAAACAAGTACACCACAAGAAATGGAGACTTTAAAGCATGAATTGGCAGGGGTTTTGAATGTCAATGAACCTGTGAAAATCTTGTTTGATGATGAGCCAGATAAGTACTATCTTGGTATTCCAATTGATGATGTGACACCAGATAGCTTGACACGTTGGTTTCAGCGTTCAGAAATTAAGTTTCTAATTCCTGATGGTGTGGCACATAGTACAACGTATAAGAAGTTGGATAGTTTTATCAACGCTACGGTGACGAGTGAAAAGGTGGTCTTTGATATTACCAATAATGGAACAACTCCAGCTTATCCGATTATCACGGTAAACCATGACGCTGAGAATGGCTATATTGGGCTTGTGAACAAGGATAGTGCCATGGAATTAGGAAAGCGAGAAGGGGAACAAAGAGAAGTCTATCAGCAGTCAGAAACCTTGTTTGATTATCGCGATCAAAGAATTGTAACAGGGTATAGCGCTGCTCAAAAGAATGTAGCCATTTTAAATGACACTGTTCAACGATTGAATAGTACTTCTAGGATTGTGGATAACTGGGGTAGAAAACATATTGAATTGGCCAATCGAGGAGGCACGGTTGGCAATAATGCGGTTAGTCTAACGTGGGATATTCCTAATGATAGTTCTGGTGCTGGAGGTTCTTTGAATGACTATATTTGGTGGAGACAGGTTTTTTGGCTTGGTTCTGCTAATCAGTTGGGCTTTATCAAGCTCATGGTATCTGATGAAAGTGGCCAATTTCTTTACGGAGTGGAGACCTATAAACGCCAATATGGTTTGGAGTGTGAGTATAACTTTATGGCTACTGATGGTAAGGGAGGTTATACGATGCTCAAACGTTGGAGATTTACAGGAACGCATAGGAATGACCAAAATCCGTTTAATGAACCTAGAGGCTGGTCGGATTTACGAAGAAATGATGATGTAGTCACTGTTTATTGGTGGGGCGGCTATCATCGTATTGTGATTCCTCAAATCAAGGGGAGAAAGTCAGCTAAGATTCATTTGGCTCTTGGTACACTTGGTTCTGCTCCAATCGTCACTCACATGTATCTAGATAGTTTGCTTTATGTGAAGGACTTTGTAACCAAGTACAGGGATATTCCTAATCGCTATCCAGCAGGGACAGAGGTTATTGTCAATAGTGAGGTGGACACTGTAACCGTCAATGGTCTCAGCAAGATTTCAGATGTCGTTCATGGATCGGAGTGGTTGGCGATTCCTCCTGGTAAGAGTCAGTTGGAGTGTTATTTTTCTAGTTTTGTACGAGATAAGCCGAGAATTAAGATAGAGTTTGAAGAAAGGTGGTTGTAAGATATGTTGTTAACCATTCATGATGCAAGTTTGCAGAAGGTGGCTTTTATTGATAATAGCAAGCAAAAGACCCTGAATTATTATGATGATGTTTGGTTTCGGAGTTTAGAAACTGGTTCATCCACCTTTGAATTTACGGTTTATAAAAAAGCGATTCAGTCAGATACAAATCATCGAAAGACTTATAACTATTTGAATGAGAGAGCTTTTGTATCCTTTACGTATAAAGGGAGAAGTTATGTCTTTAATGTGATGAGTGTTGAGGAAAATGAAAAGACGATTAAGTGCTACTGTGAAAATTTGAATTTGGAACTTATCAATGAGTATGCTAATCCTTATAAGGCTACTAAACCAATGAGTTTTAAAGAATATTGCGATGCCATGGATTTGTTGAATTTCACTCTTTTATCCATTGGAATCAATGAAATCTCTGATTATAAGCGAACCTTGGAATGGGAAGGACAAGATACTAAACTGGCTCGTCTGCTGTCTCTGGCCAAGAAATTTGATGCAGAGATTGAATTTGATACTCAGTTGAATGCTGATAGTACGATTAAGGATTTTAGGGTAAATGTCTTTCATGAGAATGATGAGAGCCATCAAGGGGTGGGAAAAATACGTTCCGACATCCAATTAACGTATAAGAAAAATCTCAAATCTATCAAGAGAAAGATTGATAAGACTGGGATTTACAATGCTGTTCGTCCGACTGGCAAACGTGAGGATGGGACTATTGTGACGATTGGGGGCTTGTCTGCTTATTCTGAGAACAATGCGGATGGTATCCGTGAGTTTTACCAGTCTGGTGAGATGCTTTATGCTCCTTTGTCTGTCCAGCTCTATCCAGCAGCATTTACCAAGGAGACAATGGCGGATCAATGGATTCGGAAAGATTTGGAAGTTGAATCAGAAAGTCCAGAGGTGATTCGGTCTGCTGGTATTCGGAATTTAAAGAAAAACGCCTATCCAGCTCTGACCTATGAAGTGGATGGTTTTGTGGATGTGGAAATCGGTGATACGATTAACATTCGAGATAACGGTTTTAGTCCAATTTTGCTAGTGGTTGCTCGGGTCTCTGAACAGAAAATCAGTTTTACAAATCCCCAAAATAATAAGACTACTTTTGCTAATTTTAAGGCCTTAGAAAATCAGTTATCCAGTGGCATTCAATCAGCACTTGAGCGTTTATTTGAAAATGCCAAGCCATACAGTATCAAGTTATCCACAGACAATGGAGTGATGTTTAAAAATAATATCGGTGAATCAACAGTTACTCCTACCCTCTATCGTGGAGACAAGATAATTCCTAATGTGACTTGGCGATGGTCATTAGATGGTCAAGTTGCGACTGGTCTGTTTTATACTGTCAGAGGCAATATGATTGAAAGTACTTCTGTTCTAACAGTTGCTGCCTATGTAGGCAATACTGAGGTAGCGGTTGATGAGATTAGTTTTGTCAATGTTTTAGATGGAAAGTTAGGAACACCTGGTCCTAAGGGAGTTGATGGTCGCACCACCTATATTCATACAGCTTGGGCAAATAGTCCAGATGGTCGTAAAGACTTTTCTTTAGAATCAGATGTGAATATGCTGTATCGAGGAGAGTATAAGGACTATGAGATTGCCGATAGTACAGACCCTTTACGCTATCAATGGGTCAAGGTAAAGGGAGACAAAGGAGATAAGGGTGATAAAGGAGAGCGAGGAGATAGAGGTTTACCCGGACTTCAAGGGGCAAGAGGGGATCAAGGAATTCCCGGAGTAAGAGGAGCTGATGGTCGTACTTCTTATACCCATATTGCCTATGCCGATAGTGCCGATGGGCATACTAATTTTTCAGTCAGTGCTAGCAATCGTCTTTATATGGGGGTCTGTGTAAACTTTACGCAACAAGACAGCACGAATCCAGATGATTATGCTTGGAGCTTAATTAAGGGTGCTGATGGGGCTAATGGTTTACCAGGTAAGGCAGGAGCTGACGGTCGTACTCCTTATTTCCATACGGCTTATGCTAATTCGTCAGATGGACGACAAGATTTCTCTGTGACAGATAGTAGGGGTAAGAAGTATCTTGGGACTTATACCGACTATGCAATGGCTGATAGCACTGATTATAAGAAATACACATGGTCACTTATCAAGGGTGACGATGGGAGAGGGATTGCTAATGTAACGAACTACTATCTTTTGTCTGCTCTATCAACTGGTATTACAACTACTACGACAGGGTGGTCTGAAACGCCACAAGTTCCAACTGCTCAATACCGTTATCATTGGCATTATCGCGTGGAACTATATACAGATGGTACGAGCAAGACTACGACTCCAGCTGTGATTGGTATCCACGGTGAAAAAGGTGATAAGGGAGACCGTGGTCTCCAAGGCTTACAAGGCCCTAGAGGTGAACAGGGGATTGCTGGTGTTAAAGGAGCAGATGGTAAAACGCAATATACGCATATTGCTTATGCGGATAATGCTGCTGGTGGAGGCTTTAGCCAGACAGACCAAAATAAGGCTTATATTGGTATGTATCAAGATTTCAATATGGCAGATAGTAACAATCCTTCTGCTTACAGATGGACAAAATGGAAAGGTTCAGATGGAGCACAGGGGATACCTGGTGCAAAAGGAGCAGACGGTAGGACACCATATTTTCACGTTGCCTATGCAGAGAGTGCAGATGGTCGTACTGGTTTTAGTTTGACCCAGACGGGGAATAAGCGTTATATGGGGACTTGCACGGATTACACTCAAAATGACCCAACAGATCCAACGAGATACCGTTGGGTAGATATGGTGGGGAGTGTTGATGTTGGAGGAGTAAATCTAATTCGGAATAGTGCTTTTCCACTGGATTTCAAACATTGGTCTAATGAAACTCCTGCATTTGCAAAAATTGTTACACATGGTTTTTATTACAATTCTCAAAAGCCAATGTTTATGATTGAAAATAGAGGTTCTGGAGAAATTGTGTTTGGAACCAACCGTTTTGAAGTTGAAAAGAATACAACATATACCTTGAATTTTCGAGGTTTTGCTAATTCAGCGACAAGGGATATTGATGTTTTCTTTTTAGGACGTAAAAATGGTGAAACAAAAGATTTTACGGTTGTTAATCTCTTGATAGGCAGACGAAAAATGTCAACAAGTAATTGTGAAGATATTACGGTTACTTTCAATTCTGGAGATGCAGATAATGCCTATATAAGATTTGATAACAATGGTACAGATACATCGACTAAAGCAGACTTTTACTTTGGAGAAATTGATCTCTATAAAGGAAATTTCAAACGTAAGTGGCAACCTAATCCAGAGGACTTACAATTTCAAATTGATTCAAAAGCAGACAATGTTCTCACTCAAGAACAGTTAAACGCTCTGAGTGAACAGGCTAGGGATTTGCAGGCTAATCTGGAGGCAAAAGCCAGCAAGGAAACCTTGGATAACTGGATTAAGGCGTATCAGAGTTTTGTGCAGGCCAATGAAAAAGCAGTGTCTAAATCGGAGAAAGAATTGATTGCTGCTTCTAAAAGAGTTGCGTTGTTAGAACAAACGATTGGTGATATGAAAATCCAAACAGATTTCATTGATACTTATTTTACACAGTCAAATGAAGGTTTGATTTTTGGTAAGAATAATGGTTCAGCGACTATCAAAATCAGCCAAGACCGTATTTCCATGTTTTCTGCTGGGAATGAAGTCATGTATATCAGTCAAGGGGTTATCCATATTGATAATGGGGTATTTACAAAGACTTTGCAGATTGGGCGTTTTCGCGAAGAACAGTATCACTTAAATGCAGATATGAATGTAATTAGATATGTAGGAGGGCTATTATAATGGCAGAATTTTGGAGTAACAATGACAGGGGCTATCGGATTCGTTTGTGGCTAGATCAGGCCTCTCAAAATGTGTCTAGTAATACTAGTCAAGTCAGAGTGCGATTGGCTCTTATAAATACAACAACCACTTTTGCTCAATACAGTTGCTCTGCTTATGTGGATTTGAATGGGCAACGTTTGAACTGGTCTGGTAGTCCATCGGTTTTGAGTAATAACTCTACGACTTGGTTGATTGACCAAACCATCACGGTTAATCACAATGCGGATGGTTCAAAATCGTTTGGCTTTATGGCTCATTTCAACGGCAGTGGTGGCTGGTCTCCTGGTTCTTTGAATATTGGTTCAGGGACATTTTCTCTGACTACTATTCCTCGTTCTAGTGAGGTGTCTGTGGGTGTTGCAACCATCGGGAGTGCCGTGTCTATCAACATCAATCGGGCTTCTAATGGCTTTACTCATACTCTCCGTTATCAGTGGGGAAATAAACAGGGGACAATAGCCTCTAATGTGGGGACAAGTCACTCTTGGACATTGCCAATGGATTTCTGTCAAGATATTCCAGATTCAACGGTTGGCTCAGGAACTCTGTACGTGGATACTTACAGTGGAGGTAGTCGGATTGGTACTCAGTCTGTTACTTTTACGGCTAATGTGCCAGCTAGTGTCGTTCCTTCTTTTTCTAGTGTGACCTTGGCAGATACTCATGGTGTTGCTGCTAGCTTAGTAGGAGGTAATAGCTTTATTCAAATTATTTCTAATATCCGAACAACTTTTAATGGAGCAGTGGGGAGCTATGGCTCTACTATCACAGGCTACTATGCAGAAATTGTGAATAAGAATCAATCGACTAATGCCAATGGTGGTACACTAGGCGTTATGAATTTTCATGGTTCGGCCACAATTCGAGCGAGTGTTATTGATAGTAGGGGTAGAAGAAGTGCGACAAGGGATATTACAATCAATGTACTAGAGTATTTTGCTCCTATTTTGAGCTTTGATGTGATTCGTACAGGGGCAACATCTAGCATTTTACAAATCAACCGAAACGGGCGTATTTCTCCATTGACCGTTGGTGGTAGTCAAAAGAACATGATGACCTTGAGATTTAAAGTAGCAGAGCTTGGAAGTAATAACTATATCAATGATACAGGGAGTGCGGCTGGGAGTTGGACAGCAAGGAATAGTTTTACGAATGATGCGGCCAATCTTGGAGGGACTTATGTAGCCAATAAATCCTATCGAGTAGTTGGGATTCTGGAAGATAAGTTTACAAGTACAGAATTTGCCTATACCGTAGGGACTGAGAGTGTGACTCTTAGCTATGATAAACTAGGCCGACTAGGAGTTGGTAAAATCATAGAAAAAGGAGAGGCAGGGTCAATTGATGCCGCAGGCTCTATCCATGCTAAAAATGATGTACATGCTGGTAGAAACATCTATGCGAATGGGCAACCTATTCAGCAGTATCAACTTACGAATGCGAATGGTCAACTTTCAGGAGGTTCAAATCAATGGGATGATGTTTGGAATAAACAAGCAACGATATTAGGTTGGCGGAGTGGTAAGTACAGAGATAATCCAAGTGGATTAAATGGAGAATGGGGGCTTTTTCAAAATTACTGGCTTGATAGTTGGAAAGGAGTTCAATTTTTTACAACTGTTGGAAGCGGAAGGCATTTTATTAGGGTTTACAATCATCCAAAAGAGTGGAAACCAACAAATTGGAGAGAGGTTGTATTTAAAGATGATGTCATTTTACAAGAAAAAGCTTTAAAAACTATCACGCAAGGTTTTCCTTATGCTATGACGGCAACATTGGTGAGAAAGGATAATCTTGTAACAGTCACAATTGACAGAAGGATTACAAACTTGCCAGAGGTAGAAAATGCTGGAGTTTCGGAACGCATTCCAGTAGGGTATAGGCCGTATAGCGCAGCTGTCTTACCCATTATTGGTAATAATCACCATAGGGCTGTTGGAGGAGGAAGTCTTTTAATCAACTCAGATGGTTCTATGAGATTGACTAGTAACGGTGGGACAAATGTCTATATGGGAACAGTATCGTATGTAACCAATGACCCTTATCCTAGTTAAAAAACGTAAAAAATCCCATGCTAAGAATGGGATAATCAGAGTATCAACAAAAAAGGAGGAAAAAACTATGTTGAAAGTAAATAAGACACGTCAGATGGTGGCAGAATTTTTTGTCACAGAAAATGGTGAGGAACGTTTGGTCAAGACTACGACAGTCAACACAGATAAGAACGCGGTATCTACTGTTTTTGAAACCTTGCATGAGCCAGACCTGTATTCTAAACATCGTAAGGATATGCGTAAAGATGAGGCAGCTCTCCGACAAATGCGTTATGCTATTGAAGATGCGATTTTGGACGAGCAAGAGGCAGAAGAAGTCTCTGAGACAGATTAGGGGGTGATTTATGCCTTGGGTAACAGATAGTGTCCTTGTAGCCATTGTGACCGTTTCTGGTGGGATATTTGGGACACTTATCACAGCTATCTTTAATCGTAAGTCTGACGAAACAAAAGTACAGCAAAAGCAAATCATTGAGCGTCTAGATACGATTGACCAGACAACAAAAGAAATTCAGGAAATCGCTCTAAAAACGCAAGATGGAACAAAGAAAATTCAGCGGTATCGTTTATTTCATGATTTACAGGTAGAAATCTTACAGGGACACACAACGATTGAGCGTTTTCGAGAATTAAGTATCCTTTTTGAGAGTTATCAAACTCTTGGGGGAAATGGTGAAATCGAAGCACTCTATGAGATGTATAAGAAAATTCCAATTGTGGAGGATTGAATATGAAATTATCGAATGGACAATATGATGTGGCTAAGAAAATGGTAACCGTGGTGGTACCGGCCACCATCACATTGATAACAGGTTTAGGAGCTTTGTATAAAGTAGACACAACAGCCCTTACGGGAACAATTGCTTTACTAGCAACCTTTGCTGGTACGGTACTTGGTATTTCAAGCAAGAATTACCAACAAGAAAATAAATGATAGGAGGTTAAGCATGAAAACAATAGGTAAAGTCATTTTACTATTGGTTTTTGTGCCATTAGTGATACCGCTTGGGTTTATTGCTATCATGCTTGACCCATTTTTAGACATAATCTTAGAGGAGAAAAATAATGACAGTAGCAAATGAAATTGTACAATACGCTATCAATCTAGCGAACTCTGGTATGGGAGTGGATAAAGACGGTATGTGGGGCACGCAGTGCGCTGATTTGCCTTGTTTTATCGCAAAGAATTGGTTTGGTGTAGATTTGTGGGGCAATGCCATTGACCTACTAGATGCAGCATCTGGGGCAGGTTGGGAGGTTCACCGAATGCCAACTGAGGAAAATCCTAGAGCTGGGGCAACCTTTGTCATGGCGGTAGATGGTCATCCATTTGGTCATACAGGAATTGTCATCGAGAATAGTGATGGTCATACTATGCAGACTGTTGAGCAGAACATTGATGGCAACTGGGATGCTCTTACCGTTGGGGGTCCAGCTCGTTTTAATACGCGTGATTTTTCTGGGGTCACGGGCTGGTTTTATCCTCCATATTCTGACGGACAAGCACCAGAACCAGTTTTTGAGCCAACAAGTGATGAGATTGAGCTAATTCCAGAGAATGGAACTTTTACGGTTGGCGAGGCAGCAATCAATGTACGCCGTGCACCAAATCTCAGTGGTGAAATTGTAGCAGTGTATGAATCAGGCCAATCTGTCAAGTATGATAGTAAAGGCTCAGCCAATGGCTATCGTTGGATTTCCTATATTGGCGGTTCTGGCAAGCGGAACTATATGGCCATTGGCCAAACAGACGAGGCAGGAAATCGTATCTCACTTTGGGGTGAGCTGGCATAAGATAGCCTCCGCTCAGGAAACTGGGCGGGGTTTTTGTGTATAGTATGGTATAATTAAAATTGGTATATTAGAAAAGGGAAGTATAAATGGCTAAACATAAGAAATTACTTAGTTTATCAAAAGAATTCCAGTCGATGATCGGCTTAGAAGATTGTCCGTCTGATGTTAGAATACAAGTGGATGGTCTGAAAGCTCACATCATTAAACGAGGTCATCAAAGTATTTTACCGTATTTCAATCGATTAGAGGAAATTTTGTCTCATCCTGATTATATTGGAGTTAATCCGAGGGAAAAAGGAAAAAGCACGGAGTTTATCAAAGTCTTTGATAAAAATGTTTTAGTTGCGATTAAGTTGCATAATAGTGGTGATTTCTTTTATATTCCGACGATGTATGAGATTCAAGAGTATAAATTACAATCAAGATATCAGAATGGTCGATTGAAAAAGATTGACAATAGTGAGAAGAAGTAGTAGAATAAAGGTACGAGTTAGAATAATTGAGGGCAGAAAGGTTCCTGCCACACCTAGCAATAGGTATCTGAGATGTGGGGTACACCGACCCACCGGTTATTCTAATGTACCAATTAGCATCGGTTAGTCCGATGCTTTTTTGATATTTTGTTAGTAGTAATAGACTATAATAGTCTCAAACTAAATTAGAAAGAAAATAGTTTATCTGTCTCACTCTCCTCTCTTGATGGGGATTTTTTGGGACAAAAATGGGGCAAAAATATAGCAAATATAGGAGAAGCAGCGTTATGATGTGTTAGGTATATTCATAGAAACTACTGATACTGTAAGGGTTTGTAAATATGAGTTATGTTCCGAAATGAAAAAGTAATTTGTTGTGCTTTCAATCCCAATAGAGCTTTGATTTTGGTTCTTGCTATTCAATGACCAACATGCCTTCTTTGATTTCAAAGGGTTTATTTTGGTTGATTCGGTCGTAAAACATGATGCCATTGATATGATCAATCTCGTGTTGGACGACGATAGAATTGTAACTTTTTAGTTTGAGGCGATGTTTTTCACCATGTTTATCCATATATTCCACGGTCACTCGCGCATGACGAACCACATAACCTTGGACTTCGCGATCGACTGATAAACAACCTTCTCCGTCTGCTAAAGCAGCGTCTTGTACAGAATGAGAGATGATTTTTGGATTGTACATGACAGCTTCTAGATCATAGGCATTGAGGGGAGGATTGCCCTCTTCGTCAGGAGCGTTCGGGACAAGGACGGCAATGATTCGCTTTGAAATATCAAGTTGTGGTGCTGCGAGTCCCACCCCGCCACGAAGCCCCATTTTCTCAGCCATAACAGGGTCCTGTGAGTGTTTGAGGAATTGTAGCATTTTTTCCCCAAGAATCACGTCCTCATCGCTCAAGGGAAAAGACACCTCCTCGGCTACTTTTCGCAAGGTTGGATGGCCTTCGCGAATAATATCGTTCATATCAATTAAGTGACTAGCTTTGGTTAATCGTTCAATTACAGACATAGTATTCTCCTTTTTCTCATTGATAACTATACCATAAATGGGCGTAGAAAGAAAGTTTGATACTTGTCAACCATCAAAATCTGGCGTCGTTCACTCACTTTGCATCAACAGTCCAGCTAATCTTGATTACCCCTTGCGGTTTCTAGGACACAAACTAGGCCAGTTTTATCGATCATCTTGGGAGTGAGAGAAAAATCGGTATTTCGCAGAAATCGATTTTGTCGTCTTCGCTTTCCAATTTTTAGGCTCAGGTATCAATAGTCACTCCCCTGACTATTGATATGCGTCAAACTGTTAAATCTATAAGGGAATTGAAGCTGGACATTTTTGTCTCAGCCTCAACCTAGTCAGATGTTGATTTTTATAGAGTATGAGGAGTGTTTTTAGCAAATGCAGTTGCCTGTCTGGTGGAAAAATTGTATCATAAAAGAAAAGGAGGGTAGAAGATGCGTTTGGATAAGTTTTTAGTGGAATGTGGCCTTGGTTCACGGACAGAGGTCAAAAAAATCCTCAAGTCAGGCAAGGTCACAGTCAACGAAACCATCGAAAAATCTGCCAAGGCTCAGATTGCTGAAAAAGAGGATACTATCACCTATCAAGGTCAGGTATTGACCTATGAAAAATTTGTTTACTATCTCTTAAATAAGCCCAAGGGCGTCATTTCGGCGACGGAAGATGCCAAGCACAAGACGGTTCTCGACCTGCTAGATGATACGGCTCGGCAAAAAGAAGTTTTTCCGGTCGGAAGGCTGGACATCGATACCCATGGTCTCTTGCTCTTGACCAATAATGGGGCCCTAGCTCACGAGCTTTTATCCCCTAAAAAACATGTAGATAAGCTCTATCGAGCGGAGGTGACAGGCATCATGACGGCAGAAGACCGCAATCGATTTGCCCGAGGGATAGAGTTGAAAGACTTTACCTGTCAGCCAGCGGACTTGGAGATTGTAGAAACGGATGAAAACAGACAAACATCGCTGGTTCACATCCGTATCGCTGAAGGAAAATTCCACCAAGTCAAGCGAATGGTCGCAGCCTGTGGCAAAGAAGTGCTGGATTTACAGCGGCTTAGCATGGGTCCCTTGACTTTGGACAATGAACTTGCTCTGGGAGCCTATCGTAGATTGACTGCCGATGAATTGGAAACCTTGACTGCCTTTGGAGTGGAAGTATAATCAAAAATCTTGGGGAAGAACTTTTCCAAGATTTTTAGTATCAAGAAAATTTTATCGAACTTAAAGTAAGTTATATATTGCATTTTATAAAATATAGTGTATAATAAAAGAGGAAGGAGGTCGCATGAAAAATCTTCGTTTAAAGATGGCGCGTGTGGAACATGATTTGACCCAGGGGCAGCTGGCAGATGAGATCGGTGTGACACGGCAGACCATTGGTTTGATTGAGGCTGGTAAGTACAACCCCAGTATCAGCCTTTGTTTGGCGATTTGTCATCGCTTGGGAAAGACACTAGATCAATTATTTTGGGAGGAATCTTCGGATGAAAGTTAAGAAAGCACTTGTAGACGAACGTGTGATTGGTTTGGAACATCAGATTATGGCTGAGATTGGGACAATCTTGCTGGTCTTATTGCCCGTATCTGCTTTGATTAAGTCAGCGATTCTACACCAACCTTTTGAAAGGTATAGTTTTGAGAGTATTGCAGGTTTAGTAGCTCTGATATACGCGATTATTCGCTATGTGATGAAGGGGCTAGATATGACTCGTGGGACGAATGTTTGGTTATCCGGTTTGGGGATGGCTCTACTGACCACGGTGATTTGTAGTTGGAATAACTATCAGACTTATGGCAGTCATTATCATGGTTTGATGGACGGACATTTCTGGGCAGTTGTGCTCATATTGTTCATTTCTTCTAGTCTGTTGGTGTTTGTGCTCTATGGGGCTTTACATCTCCTCAGTCGTTACAGTCAGAAAAAATTGCTCGCCCAGTTGGACAAAGACGACTGAAGAAAGAATTTACAAGATTGATATTTGACAAATTCTTGCAAGCTTGGTAAAATAAGAGTGTCGTACAGACAAAAAAACTTTTTCTTGGTTTTAGGACTGCCAAGCCTAAGACTCGGATTAAGCGGAAAAAAGGAGAAAATCATGGCAATCTCAAAAGAGAAAAAAAATGAAATCATTGCACAATATGCTCGTCACGAAGGTGATACAGGTTCTATCGAGGTTCAAGTAGCTGTCCTTACTTGGGAAATCAACCACCTCAACGAACACATCAAACAACACAAAAAAGACCACGCTACTTACCGTGGTTTGATGAAAAAAATCGGTCGCCGTCGTAACTTCCTTGCATACTTGCGTAAGACAGACGTTAACCGTTACCGCGAATTGATCCATTCATTGGGACTACGTCGTTAATCAACAGGCAGCTTTCGAGCTGCTTTTTTTGTTCCGATAAAACGATAGATGGAGTAGACCGTAGACAAACCTAATACTCAATGAAAATCAAAGTTAGCAATTTTGCGACTTTCTTAGATATTTCCTAATTCTTTTTTATCACTGTCTTTTTCATTTACTGAAAAAGTGTCCTATTTGACTTACTTGCCCCATTTCATAGCAAAAAATAAATTTTTATATATGGTTGTGCTTATTTTTGAAATCAAATGAGTATAATACGTTATAAACATCAAAATGGGAGTGAGGATAATCGGTATCTCTCAGAAATCGACTATTCTCACTCCTTTATTTTTAGTCTCATCCCCCCAGCAAGGGTTGACGTGGTTTGTAGAATGTTGATTGAACGACGTTTTACAAACTCGACAACTATTGCGTCAAACTGTTAAATCTATAAAGGAATTGAGGTCAGACACTTCTGTCTCGGCCTCTTCAGACCGTAGACAAACCTTATTAGAGATAGAAAAATTTTTATTTTTGGGGTTAACCACCCTATAACAGAAACTCTTAGAATTGCTGATATAGCGGTATTTCTAAGAGTTTTTTAGTTCTCAAGTAAAAGAAAAAGATTGAAGAAACAAATCCAAAATGGACTTTTTCTTCAATCTGAAAGGATGGGGTTTCATTTTTTAGTAGACTATTTAGAAACTGTCCCTTCCAACTCCTCGCTATAAGCGATAATCTGATCCACTGTATCGGAAAGGAATTGGATGGTATCACGGAGTGGTTTATCCGTTGAAATATCTGCTCCGATGAGTTTTGCGGTTTCAAGTGGAGTACGGCTTCCGCCTGATTTGAGTAGTTCTAGCCAGTCACGGGCCCCTGTTTCAGAATTTTTGAGATGCAGATAGCCAGCTGTGGAAAGTACCAATCCTGCTGAGTAGGTATAGCTGTAAAGGCCCATATAGTAATGGCTTTGGCGCATCCAAGTCAGTGCTGCATCATCGTCGATTTCCACAGCATCGCCCCAGAATTGGGTCAAAACATCTTTCATAATGCTGTTGAGCTTGCTTGCTCCAAAGGTTTCCCCATTTTCAATCAAGGTATAGACCTGACGTTGGAAGGCAGCTTCCAAAAGGTGGGTGATAAAATTGTGGAAATAAGTGTCTGTCAGACGATGGGCAAGGGCAAAGCGTTTTTGACGAGGATTGTCGAACTGGTGCTCCAAGTAATCACTGAGTAGCAATTCATTAAAGGTAGAAGGAGCCTCAACATAGTAGGTAGACATGTGGGTATTAAAATAGCTTTGGTGATTATCTGAGAAGATAAACTGACCAGAGTGCCCAATCTCGTGGATAAGGGTATAGACATCGCTCATACGGCCAGTCCAGCTCATCAGCACATAAGGGTGGACACGATAAGGGTCCGTCGCATAGCCTCCAGAATCCTTGCCACTATTAGCTGCAAAATCGACCCAGCGTTCTTCTTGGTAGCGTGCGACCTCTTGGCTGTATTCTTCTCCTAGTGGGGCAACGGATTTCATAACTAGGTCATAAGCGTCATCAATGGATACTTCTGGATTGAGTTCGTTGTCAATATCTAGCTTCCAATCAGCGAAGGTCATTTTTTCAAGACCATTGACCTGAGCTACATGCTTCAGATATTTTTGTGCGACAGGGGCAAATTCGGTCATGATAAGGTCAATTTGGCGATCAAACATGGCTCGATCGACTTCTTGCTCGGCTAAAAGGTAGTCAAAGACGGTATCATAGCCACGCATATCTGCCAAGAGTTTTTCAGATTTGACTTGGGCCAAGTAGCTAGCTGCTGCAGCGTTTTGATGCTTGCGAAGTCCTTTTGAGAAAGAACGGAAGGATTTTTCGCGTACGGTAGCGTCTTCGTGGTTTTGGTAATAGTTTTCGTAGGTAATAAAGCTATTTTTATAGACTTTTCCGTCGATTTCAAAGTCATCCATAGCGTAATCGCCTGCCCGCATTTTGGCATAGATGTCATAAGGGCTGCCAAAAACTTCACGGAGGTTGGTGAGAGATTTCTCAACTTCAGCACCCAGATAGTGTTTTTTCCGGATTTTTGCCAAACGAATTTCGCTCGTCAAGTGAGGAAGTGCAAGGAGCTGGTCGAGAATCGTATCCTCAGCTTCTAAAACAGCAGCGTCAAAAAAGCTGAGTTCTACCCTCGCCCAGGTTTCAAAATCATCCCCAGCCTGAGCGATTTGTGCAAAGGTTTCATTGCCAAAGTCCGTTGTTTGTGGCATAAAGGCATAATTGCCGATGTGGCTCATTTGGATGTAGATTTGTTCAATCTCGGCATAGGCTGCTTCAAAATCAGCAAAAGTAGTCAGCTTCCCCTTGTAATTGCGGCAGAAAGTCTGAATGTCGTCTTTAGCCTTGTCAATGGCCCGTAAAAAATCCTCTTGGTCTTGGTAGAGGGCTGTGAGATCCCAAAGTTCCTGCTCTGGGAATTGGTCTCTTGATTTTTGTTCAAGCATATCGTTCTCCTTTTTGCTAGTCTCATCTACTTTCTATTGCGAAAGCAGTTTCATTCTTTTATCCAGTATATCAAAAAAATCGAAATTTTGCCTAAAATTCTTATTCCTCCTTGGTTTCTTTTCCTTAAAAATATGGTAAAATGGAAACTATACGAACTTGGATACAAAGATGAGTGTAAAAGCGTTTTGCATTGATCTTTGTAGGCCAGTCGTATAAAAATAAGCAAGAAACATCAGGAGTTTCTTGAAAATAGGAGTTACTATGACAAAACAAACATTTGAAATGACCTTTGCAGGCCGTCCGCTCGTTGTTGAGGTCGGTCAGGTTGCAAAACAAGCAAACGGTAGCGTCGTTGTTCGCTACGGAGAAAGTACAGTGCTGACTGCGGCTGTCATGTCGAAAAAAATGGCAACAGGAGACTTTTTCCCTCTTCAAGTCAACTATGAGGAAAAAATGTATGCGGCTGGGAAATTCCCAGGCGGCTTTAACAAGCGTGAGGGTCGTCCGTCAACGGATGCGACCTTGACTGCTCGTTTGATTGACCGTCCGATTCGTCCCATGTTCGCTGAAGGCTTCCGCAACGAAGTGCAGGTCATTAACACCGTCTTGTCTTATGATGAAAATGCAAGTGCCCCAATGGCAGCGATGTTTGGCAGCTCTCTTGCCTTGTCTATTTCAGATATTCCCTTTAACGGCCCAATCGCTGGTGTTCAAGTCGGCTATGTGGATGGAGAGTTGGTCATCAACCCAAGTCAAGAACAGGCAGAACGTTCCCTACTTGAATTGACCGTGGCTGGAACCAAAGATGCTATTAACATGGTCGAGTCTGGTGCGAAAGAACTTTCAGAAGATGTCATGCTTGAAGCCCTTCTCAAGGGTCACGAAGCGGTGAAAGAATTGATTGCTTTCCAAGAAGAAATCGTAGCCCAAGTCGGCAAAGAAAAAGCAGAAGTGGAGCTTCTTCATGTAGATGAAGAATTACAAGCAGAGATTGTCGCAGCCTACAATAGCGATTTGCAAAAAGCGGTTCAAGTAGAGGAAAAATTAGCTCGTGAAGCTGCTACCAATGCGGTAAAAGAGCAAGTGACTGCAGCTTACGAAGAAAGATACGCAGACCATGAAGAACACGACCGCATTATGCGAGATGTGGCAGAGATCCTAGAACAAATGGAACATGCAGAAGTGCGCCGCTTGATTACAGAAGACAAGGTTCGCCCGGATGGTCGTCGTGTTGATGAAATTCGTCCGCTTGAAGCTGCGGTAGACTTCTTGCCACGTGTGCATGGTTCAGGTCTCTTCACTCGTGGACAAACCCAAGCCTTGTCTGTCTTGACCTTGGCACCGATGGGAGAAACACAAATTGTGGATGGCTTGGATCCTGAGTATAAAAAACGTTTCTTACACCATTACAATTTCCCTCAATATTCTGTAGGGGAAACTGGACGTTACGGTGCGCCAGGTCGTCGTGAAATTGGTCACGGTGCTCTTGGGGAACGTGCTCTTGAGCAAGTATTGCCAAGTCTGGAAGAATTCCCCTATGCCATTCGTCTAGTGGCAGAAGTGCTTGAGTCAAACGGTTCGTCTTCCCAAGCCTCTATCTGTGCAGGAACGCTTGCCCTTATGGCTGGTGGTGTACCCATTAAGGCTCCTGTCGCAGGGATTGCTATGGGCTTGATTTCAGATGGGACCAACTATACTGTCTTGACGGATATCCAAGGTCTTGAAGACCACTTTGGCGACATGGACTTTAAGGTGGCTGGTACACGTGATGGGATTACTGCCCTTCAAATGGATATCAAGATTGAAGGAATTACAGCTGAAATTTTGCAAGAAGCCCTTGCTCAGGCCAAGAAAGCTCGCTTTGAAATCTTGGATGTCATTGAAGAAGCCATTCCAGCTGTCCGTCCAGATTTAGCACCAACTGCGCCGAAGATTGATACCATTAAGATTGATGTGGATAAAATCAAGATTGTCATCGGTAAGGGTGGCGAAACGATTGATAAAATCATCGCAGAAACAGGTGTTAAGATTGATATTGATGAGGATGGAAATGTTGCTATTTACTCAAGTGATCGCGATGCCATTAACCGTGCTAAAGAAATCATCGCAGGCTTGGTGCGTGAAGCTAAGGTCGATGAAGTCTACCGTGCTAAGGTTGTTCGCATTGAAAAATTCGGTGCCTTTGTCAATCTCTTTGACAAGACAGATGCCCTTGTCCATGTATCTGAAATGGCCTGGACTCGTGTGAATAAGGTCGAAGATTTGGTACAAATCGGCGATGAAGTGGATGTCAAAGTCATCAAGATTGATGAAAAAGGTCGCGTGGATGCGTCCATGAAAGTTCTTCTTCCTCGACCACCGCGTCCAGAGAAAAAAGAAGGAGAAAAGGAGCACCGTGCTCCAAAACATACAAGAAAACCAAAAGAAGAAAACAAAGAATCGGAAGTATAAAAAAGAGTGATAACCAGCCGTGATTGCTCCTAGACGACATACTAAAGCCAAATGAATGTCAAACCATGACGGAGAACGTTGACCATCGAAGGGTGTGTTCCTAGCTTGGATTTGCTCTCTGAGAGGTGATAGCAGTTATTTCCGTTTTCTTTGCCAGGAAGAGGAGGTCGTATGGGCTGGTGGAAAGAAAGTATTGACATTGTTAAGCAGTATGATCCGGCTGCGCGGACATCGTTAGAGGTGCTCTTGACTTATCCGGGCTTAAAGGCTCTTGCTGCTCATCGTGTATCGCATTTTCTATGGCGGCACAATTTGAAGTTGCTGGCACGGATGCACAGCCAATTTTGGCGTTTTTGGACGCAGATAGAGATTCACCCAGGTGCTAAGATTGCAAGTGGGGTCTTTATTGACCACGGTGCAGGTCTGGTGATTGGGGAAACTGCTGAGGTTGAGACGGGTGTCATGCTCTATCATGGGGTGACCCTAGGAGGAACAGGAAAGGATGTCGGCAAACGTCATCCTACCGTAAGAAAAGGTGCCCTCATCTCAGCACATGCCCAGTTGATTGGTCCGATTGAAATTGGAGAAAATGCCAAGGTAGGGGCTTCTGCTGTGGTAGTGTCAGATGTGCCAAGCGATGTGACAGTAGTGGGCATTCCTGCTAAAATCGTGCGAATTCACGGACAAAAAGATGAGCAAGAAATCAAGCATTTAGAAGAAATTCGTGAACAAAGCTATTATTCATCAAAGTTATAAGTGAGGGAGATTGCTATGCTTTTAGAAGAATTTGAACCGACCACAGCTGTGATTGAGCCAGAAGTAGTGGTGAAACGTCATCTCAACGCAGAAGTTTGTCAGACGATGATTCTTACTTTTTCAGGAGAAGTACTTGATCAGGTGCGGCAGATGAAGGGAGTCCGTGAAGGCGGTGCTTTGACGAGTCTCAATGGTCGCCATCCTTGGTATGTCTACGAACAGGATGGCTGTCAGGTTGCGGTTGCTCTCTTAACCATTGGAGCACCAATGGCTGTCGGTCAGCTAGAAGAATATAAGGCTCTTGGCTTTGAGAATTTCATCATTTTTGGGACTTGCGGGGTCTTGGACAAGCAGATTGCGGCAGACAAGTTGATTTTACCCAGCGCAGCCCTTCGTGATGAAGGAATGAGCTACCACTATGCCCCTTCAAGCGATGAAATTAGCTATGAGCCAGCTCTGCTATCCACCATGGAAAAGATCCTAGATAAACACCAGATTGAGCATATTCGGACCAAAACCTGGACGACAGACGCTTTTTACCGAGAAACGGCTGCCAAGGTCAAACGGCGAATGGCCAGTGGTGCAGAAGTTGTCGAGATGGAAGCAGCCAGCATCATGGCTTGGAGCCGTTTTAGAAAGGCGAAAGTCTATCAGTTTTTCTATACGGCAGACTATGTGGATCATCATCAAGAAACATGGGATACACGTCATGAAGAACGAAGCCTCAATCCTCTGACCTTTTTTGAGATTGCTTTTACGATAGCCAAGGAGTTGCATCATGAAGAGTAGAGCTTTTTTCAAGCGTTATTAGCACTACTATTTTACATTTGTTTGTTGCATCATTCTGGTGTTGATAAACCTTGGGAAAGGCTATACAGAAGGAGCAATTGGCTGGGGAGTTTCTGGGCTTGTTTGGGCTACTATCATTTATGCAGTCCGCAAGAAGCACGGTCGCAAATGATGGCACTTCATGTAGCACCAGCGACAAAACGTATTGCGAATGAAAGAGTTTCCGATAGAAAGGAAAGAGCGGGGAAGAATTCCAACGCTCAAGAATAAAACGATGATTACGATTTATGATACCATGACACGAAGTCTCCGAGAGTTCGTGCCTTTAGAGGCAGGTAAGGTCAAGATGTATGTCTGTGGACCAACTGTATACAATTATATCCATGTCGGCAATGCCCGTTCGACCGTTGCTTTTGATACCATTCGGCGTTATTTTGAGTACCGTGGTTTTGAGGTGACCTATATTTCGAATTTTACCGATGTCGATGATAAGATTATCAATCGTGCCAAGGAAGAAGGAATTACGCCACAAGAAATCGCTGAAAAATACATTGCAGCCTTTTCCGCAGATGTGGAAAAATTAGGGGTTAAACCTGCTACGAAACACCCTCGCGTTATGCACTTTATGGATGAAATTGTAGCCTTTATCGAGGAATTGATTGCAAAAGGCTATGCCTATGAGGCTGCAGGTGATGTCTATTTCCGTGTTGAAAAGTCAAAAAACTATGCAGCCTTAGCCAATAAAACGCTGGAAGATTTGGTGCTAGGAGCTAGTGGTCGGACAGATGAAGAGACAGCTCGTAAGGAAAATCCGGTAGACTTTGCCCTCTGGAAATCGGCTAAAGCAGGTGAGATTTCATGGGATAGCCCTTGGGGAGCAGGCCGTCCGGGTTGGCATATTGAATGTTCTGTTATGGCGACAGAAATTTTAGGAGACACGATTGATATTCACGGTGGTGGTGCGGATTTGGAATTCCCTCACCATACCAATGAAATCGCCCAGTCAGAAGCCAAAACAGGGCAGACCTTTGCCAATTATTGGATGCACAATGGCTTTGTCAATATTGATAATGTCAAAATGTCCAAATCTTTGGGTAACTTTATTACCGTTCACGATGCTCTTGAAACGGTTGACGGACAGGTCTTGCGCTTCTTTTTTGCTACTCAACATTACAGAAAACCCATTAATTTTACCGAAAAAGGGGTGCTAGACGCAGAAATCAATCTCAAGTATTTGAAAAATACTTATGAGCAATCCTTTACTGACAATGTGGATATGGAACGCTTAGCGACATTTGAAAGTAAATTTTGCCAAGCGATGGATGAAGACTTTAACACGGCAAATGGGATTACCGTCGTCTTTGAAATGTCCAAGTGGATCAATTCTGGAAATTATAATGCGGACATAAAAACGGCATTTGAGAAAATGGTAGCCGTCTTTGGGATTGTTTTTGAGGAAGAGGTGTTAGATAGTGCGATTGAAGCCTTGATTGAAGAACGCCAAGCAGCACGGGCAGCTAAAGATTTTGCAAAGGCAGATGAGATTCGTGACCAACTAGCAGTGCAAGGAATCAAGCTCCTTGATACCAAGGACGGAGTGAGGTGGACACGTGACTGATGTGACACTCATCAATGGAATTGCTCTTGCGTTTGAGGGGGATGCTGTCTATTCCATGTATATTCGCAGGTACTTGATTTTTAAAGGCTTGACCAAGCCTAATCACTTGCACAGAGAAGCGAACCGCTATGTTTCTGCCAAGGCGCAAGCTGCGCTCATCTCTAAAATGTTGGACGAGGAATTTCTCAGCGAAAGGGAAGTTGACATCTACAAACGTGGCCGCAATACGAACAGTCATACCAAGGCAAAAAATGCGGATGTCGTGACTTATCGCATGTCTACTGGTTTTGAAGCGGTGCTTGGCTACCTCCACATGACGGAGCAAATCGAGCGGCTGGAAGAAGTGATTGACTGGTGCACAACTCAAGTGGAGCGATTAGAAAACTAGGCTAGTATTTTCTAGTCCACTGGAAAAGTCTTTGATAAAATTTAGAATAAAAACCGAATGGTGATGCTTTCTCAAAAGAGAATTGCGTATCAATCATTCGGTTTTTAGTTTTTTATGCGAAATTTTATGGTATACTCATTTAATTTTAAAAATAGCCATTTTGTCCAGACATATTTATTTTTAGGTTTAAAATGTAGAGGACTAAATGAGTTAGACAGGATACTCTTTCAGTAAATGGAATAGATAGTAATAAAAAATAAGTGATTTATGTCCGAACCATCTAAGAAAGTAGTAAAAATGCTAACTTTGATTTTCATTGAGTATAGAATATTCGTTATATTTTCTATTTCTCTGATTTTTTCAGCGACCTAGCATTTTTGAGTTTAGCTTTTTGTCAGTTACAATCGTTTATGCTTCGTCTTGGTAGCGTTCGTAGAAGTCGACTTTCAGCTGGATAAATCGTTCTAAATCATGCAAGAGTTGATAGAGGGTCGCCCTTGTTTCAAATTCGATACGCGTTTTGGGCAGTGGTCGTTTTCGAAACGTTGTGAGAAAGTCCTCTATGGCCTCTAACAGTTCATGGGCTGGATTGGTCTGGCTGAGCTGGGAAGCGGTCTTGACAAAGAGAGTGGCTAAAATCAGGCTTTCCTCGCTTTCTAGTTGACAGCCATCAATCATTTGTGCCATATCTTGCAAAATTCGATTTTGGGCTTGACGCATTTCAAAATAATGAACTTGGTAATCCGTTTGGTGAAAGACTTGGTTGTGGCGATCTAGATAGACAATTCGCAATGCTTCTGCCAATGTTTTGTCTAATTGTTTGATGAGACTAGCATCGTTGCTGCCGTCCCCTGTGATGAGAAAATGGTGAAATTTTAGTAAAATGGCTTTTAAACCTTGTTCGACTTGGTTGTGGAAATCATGAATTTTTTGGTCTTGAGAAGGCATATAAAGATTTGCCAAAAGAGCAAGACCAGCTCCAATGAGAAACAGAGATAGTTCATTTGCCAAAAGAGGAAGGGAGATGCTTTGTTCGGCCAAGAGATGGGTCACAAGGACCGTGCAAGGAGCAATTCCTGCGGTCAGATTGGATCGATAAGCGAGAGGAACGTAGACAAGGAGATAAAGGGCAAAAGCAGCGAGGTGAAAACCAAAGAGCGAAAAGCAGATAACAGCGATAAAGAGGGCTAAAACAGTAGACCAAAGCCGTGCCCAAGCGGTTTTTAGCGAGGCTCTTCGGGTATCTAAAACGCTCAAAATTGCAATAATACCAGCAGATGGAGCATAGAGTAGCTGGAGACGTTGGGCCAACCAAATAGCGAGACAAGTAGCGATAACGAGCTTAATAGTGCGGTGCAGTAAGGGCATGCAATCCTCCTTGAGATGAAGTTTTAAATTGTCTCTCTATTGTAACACAAAAAAAGAGTGGACTGTAAAAGCAGACCGAGGTCTACTTTTGATGGGAGATTACTCCTAACTCTCTTTGGGATAACGGTGGTAAAAATCAACCTTTAACTGAACAAAGTGCTCTAAATCATGGAGGATTTGATAGAGTTTTGCACGGGTTTCAAACTCTTGTCGGTTTTGGGGCAAGGGCCAGGCGTGGAAATCCTCCCATAACTTTGTGAGTGCATGGAGCAATTCGTGGCCAGCATTGGTTTGACTGAGTTGCTGGGCAGTCAATTGAAAAATCTCTGCCAGAGCTTTCCCTTCCTGAGAATTGAAAGAACAATGGGCTAGACTTTCTGCTATTTCTCGTAAAATACGATTCTGTGCTTGTCGCATTTCAAAATAATGCACCTGATAATCCGTTTGACGAAAGACTTGATTGTGTCGGTCTAGGTAAACGATATGGAGGGCTTCAGAAAGTGTTTGGTCAAGTTGCTGGATGAGTGCTTCTTGTGGATTTGTAGAAGCTCCACCAAGAAAATGAGCAAACTCTTTCAAGATGGTCTTTAGTTCTAGTTCCACAGTGCGGTGAAATTCCTGAATTTTTTTATTTTGCGACGGCATGTAAAGATTGACCAAAAGAGCGAGGCCGGCCCCAATAAAAAAGAGGCACATGGCATTGGTAAACAAGGGAAGGTTAATCGCTTTTTCCTGAAAGAAGTGAAGGACTAAAACCGTACAAGGAGGAATCCAGGCAGAAAGATTCGTCCGATAGGCAATAGGGACATAGATACATAGATAGAGCCCTAGAGCCCAGAGATTAAAGCCCAAGAGCGTAAAGGCACTCATTCCAATAATCAAGGCTAGAATAGTCGACCACAGGCGATCCCAAGCAGTTTTAAAGGAAGCACGACGAGTATCTAGCAAACTCAAAATGGTGATACTACCTGCGGCAGTTGGATAGAGCAAGTGTAACACATGAGCAAGCCAAACAGCCAGACAGGTTGCTAGAGCAAGTTTTATGGTTCGTTGAAAGATTGGCATAGTAAACTCCTTGCGTGTATTCATTTCATTGTATCATAAAAACAGATTCGAACGGAATCGCTTTCTCCTTCCTTGATGAAAAAATGGCCTCAAATCGCAACTCTTTGCGATGGAAAGTTTGATTTTATGCTATACTGGAAGTATGGAAAAAAATGATATTGTATATGGTGTTCACGCAGTGACAGAGAGCCTTTTAGCAAATACGGGCAATAAGCTCTATATCCAAGAAGATTTGCGGGGGAAAAATGTAGATAAGGTCAAGCAATTAGCAGCTGAAAAAAAGGTTTCTATTTCATGGACGCCTAAAAAAACGCTCCAAGAAATGACGGAAGGAGCTGTGCATCAAGGCTTTGTTCTTCGTGTATCAGAATTTGCTTATAGTGACTTGCAGACGATTTTGAAAAAGGCAGAGCAGGAGAGCAATCCCTTGCTCCTCATCCTAGATGGTCTAACGGATCCGCACAATCTAGGCTCTATTTTACGGACGGCTGACGCAACAAATGTAACAGGGGTTATTATCCCTAAGCACCGTGCCGTTGGAGTAACGCCAGTCGTCTCTAAAACGTCGACAGGAGCAGTAGAGCACATTCCTATTGCACGCGTGACCAATTTAAGTCAAACCTTGGATACGTTGAAAGCACAAGGATTCTGGATTTTTGGAACAGATATGAACGGCACCCCTTCCACCAAGTGGAATACAGCTGGCAAGCTCGCTCTTATCATTGGCAATGAAGGAAAGGGCATTTCAGCGAATATCAAAAAACAAGTTGATGAGATGATTACCATTCCGATGAGTGGTCATGTGCAGAGCCTCAATGCTAGCGTGGCCGCTGCCATCCTCATGTATGAAGTCTACCGCAATCGCACGTAAAAAGATCTAACAGAAAAAAGCAAACGATTTCTGAGAGAACGGCAAAAAAAAAGGCAAGTTTCTTCTAAAAAAGTAGGACAAAGGTCTTGACTAAAGGTAGATAAATTTGATATGATAGTAGACGGTATTGTTTACCCCATTTGAAAGGCCCCGGAATCCTTCAAATAACTTGCGGACCGGAACATCCGCCCTGTAAACAAAAACGACATTCATATAGGAGAAATCATGAACAAAACAACATACATGGCTAAGCCAGGTGAAGTTGAACGCAAATGGTATGTAGTAGACGCTACTGATGTGCCTCTTGGACGCCTTTCAGCAGTTGTAGCAAGCGTTCTTCGTGGAAAAAACAAACCAACATTTACACCACATACTGATACAGGTGACTTCGTCATCGTTATCAATGCTGAAAAAGTGAAATTGACTGGTAAAAAAGCAACTGATAAAGTTTACTACACTCACTCAATGTACCCAGGTGGATTGAAATCAATCACTGCTGGTGAACTTCGTTCAAAAAATGCAGTTCGTTTGATTGAAAAATCAGTTAAAGGAATGCTTCCACACAACACTCTTGGCCGCGCTCAAGGGATGAAATTGAAAGTATTCGTTGGTTCTGAGCACAACCACGCTGCACAACAACCAGAAGTTCTTGATATTTCAGGACTTATCTAAGGAAAGGAACAAATAAAGTATGTCACAAGCACAATATGCAGGTACTGGACGTCGTAAAAACGCTGTTGCACGCGTTCGCCTTGTTCCAGGAACTGGTAAAATCACTGTTAACAAAAAAGATGTAGAAGAGTACATCCCACACGCTGACCTTCGTTTGGTTATCAACCAACCATTTGCTGTTACATCAACAGTAGGAAGCTACGATGTTTTCGTAAACGTTGTAGGTGGTGGTTATGCAGGTCAATCAGGAGCTATCCGTCATGGTATCGCTCGTGCCCTTCTTCAAGTAGACCCAGATTTCCGCGACTCTCTTAAACGCGCTGGCCTTCTTACACGTGACGCTCGTATGGTAGAACGTAAGAAACCAGGTCTTAAGAAAGCACGTAAAGCTAGCCAGTTCTCAAAACGTTAAGAAACGGCTTTATATCAGCTTTTATCAACACTTCATGGTTCACACCATGGAGTGTTTTTAGGTGCATTTTTGAGAAAATTGCCACCAAATTCCCACCATTTAATATTTAAGGTTTCGATAGGCAATCTCACCAACAGCCATTGGTATAACATTTGAAGTGTTGATATAAGTCTTGGTTGTGAGGGTATCGCTGTGTGTTTGAGCTTCTGAAATAGCTTCTAATACTTATCCAAAATCAAAGTTGGCATTTTTGCGACTTTCTTAGATGGTTCGAATGTAAACTAGCTATTTTTTATGCCTGTACTTTTCATCCGCTAAAAAATCATTCTGTTTGACTTACTGAAACTGCTTCATTTTCAAGCAAAAATAAATATGTATTCACCTGATATGCTCCACAAAAGTTAGACCAAAATCTAACAATAGAGAGGTCGGTACAATCAAATGGCTATTTTTGAAATCACATGAGTATAAGTTTATCTTCTCATATTGTTAGAAATAAATTTTTATCCATCAAGGCAGTAAAATCATGGTATAATAGTGTTGAGATACGCAGTAGCTAAGGATTCGGATTTGGAAGAAATGCTTATGTCAAACTGCTTTTGCGGCCAAGCGACAGAAAGAAAGTCCAATAGCCCAACGATTTACGAGCTAGAAGAAGAGCACAGAAAGCGATTGTCATTGCACATTACTTACTGAAACTCGCCTATGAACTCTTATCAACGAATCGAACTTGTTCTGAATACGAGCAACAAAAAAGATTGTTAGAAACGAGCTAACAATCTAATACTTTTAAAAATTTTCACTTACAGTATATCATAGGGGAGGATTTTTTGCACTTTTTTACTTTTCTAATCATACTTTTGTACCAATCTCATTTTCAAGGAAGTTTCAAACTCTGCAATGTTGGTATAAAGGGAGTTATAAGGTTTGAATATTCATCATTTGTTTCCATCTTCACTTTTTTTGAGGAATAAATATAGAGTTGGATATATTCAATTATCAGACCTAATAAATAATGAAATTATGAATTTATCAGGAAAGCATGGTATAATCTAAATAACGGAGGTGGCAGATGACTCTAGACATCAATACAAAGAATATGACAATTATGGGAGTAGTTTTTGAAAATCGGTCAGTATTCAAAAGTGTTTGGTATGCATTGAGTACAAATATGATTGAAGGCTGGCAGCCCACTGTTGGGGATGTTGAAAAACTTCGTGATGAAGCTCTGGCATTAGGTATTGTTTAATGGGAAGAAAAAGTTACGAAGGGTATGATTATATTGACCCAAATAATATTTACACTTATAAGGATTCATCAGTTCTAATCAATAAATTTAATGAACTTGATGGGCAGAAAGCTAGTGAACTTGAATATCGAATGGTAGCAAGTCAAAGTTTGAAGTTATTTGCGACTCCGATTGAAGTTCGTGGTGTTGATGATATTTTAAAAATTCATCGGTTTTTATTTGAAGGGATATACCATTGGGCAGGAGAGTTTAGGAAGGTCAATATCTCAAAGAGCGGAAATGCCTTTTTGCCTATTCAATCTTTCCATACAGCGATACCTTATCTCGACAGATTAATTGCTGATTTTCATCATAACTCTCATAAACGAGATGAAATAATGACAGGCTTAGTTGACATTCTTGATGATCTTAATTATTTTCATCCTTTTCGTGAGGGAAATGGGCGTACTCAGAGAGAAGTTATCCGTTCATTAGCTTTGATGAAAGGATATGAGTGTGAAATTTCTATTGGTAATGATGATGAGATTTATAATTTGTATATGGACGGTACAGTCTATGGAGATAAAGTTAAATTGACTGAGTTGTTTGAAAAAATTCTTGTCAAATTATAATTAGATAAAACTGGAAGTGTGTGATTTCTATTATTTAATTTCTCAACTCCATAAACTGATTTTTGGTAATCCATTGTTTGTAAGATTTGGTTATAAGTGTTTATTTGTAATGAAAATGGACTTTAAAAGCGTGATTTAATAGTCTTTTACAGGTATTTTACTTAGGTCACCCAAAACCAGGTCTTAAGAAAGCACGTAAAGATTCACAATTCAGTAAACGTTAATCAATACGATTATATCAACGTTTCAAGCACCTTTTGGTTCATACCATGGGGTGTTTTTTGATGATTTATTATAATATTTTGAAAATTTTACTAGTGTATGTTTTTGTTGAAATGAACATTTTCTACGAATATTTGGTATAATAAAATTAATAAATGTGCGAAGGATAGTTGAAATGAACAAAAGGGAGCGTTTAGCTGAAATTACACGAATGATTCATAAAAAAGGAACTGTTCGAATTGCAGAAATTGTTGATTCTTTACATGTAACAGATATGACGGTTCGTAGAGACTTTGCAGAACTAGAAGAACAGGGAGTATTAACCAAGATTCATGGTGGTGCACGAAGCAATAAGGCTTTTCAGTATCGTGAATTTTCTCATGCAGAGAAATATGTTCATCATAAAGAAGAAAAGCAAATTATTGCAGAGAAAGCAGCTCAGTTAATTGAAGAGGGGGATACTATTTTTTTAGGGCCTGGGACAACGATTGCCTGCTTAGCAGAGGAATTGCAACATAAAAAATTAACGGTCATTACCAATTGCCTTCCAGTATTCCAAATTTTGAGCCAGAAAAAGACAGATCAATTTCAAGTGTTCCTCTTGGGGGGTGAGTTTCGGCAGATTACAGAATCTTTTGTCGGAGAGATTACCAATACAATTCTGGATAAAATGCGTTTTAGTAAAGTCTTTTTTAGTGCTAATGGAGTTAAGGAAAGTGATGTGATGACATCGACTCTGGCAGAAGCATATACACAGAAGTTAGCTTTAAAACATGCAATTGAAAAATACTTATTAGTAGATTCTTCAAAAATTGGTAAGGATGATTTTACGGCTTTTTGTGATTTAAGAGATTTAACAGCGGTAGTGACAGATAATTCTTCAAATGAAGAACAGTACGGGCATCTGACTACCTATACAGAAGTGATTGTATGAAATATTTAAAATAAACAACAATTAAACAGAATTGTTGTTTATTTTTTGTTTAAAAAAGCAAATATTTGTTGACTTTTTGTTGTTTACGTTGTATAATGTGAACATATAAAGATATTTTGCAAAATATAGTCACTATTAAACAAAAGGAGAAAAAATATGGTTGTCGTGATTGCTTCAGATCAAAGAGGAAAAGATTTGAAAGAGAAGATCAAAGATTATTTAGAAGAATCTGGTTATTCATTTATTGACGTATCTATCTCTCATCAAGATTTTGTTGATGCAACCCTTGCGGTTGCGCAGGAAGTTGTAAGAAATGAAAGTAATCTGGGGATTGTTATAGATGCTTATGGAGTGGGGCCTTTTATGGTTGCTACTAAGATTAAAGGCATGATTGCTGCTGAGGTCTCGGATGAACGTTCTGCCTACATGACACGAGGCCATAATAATTCTCGTATTATCACGATAGGAAGTGAGATTGTTGGAGAAGGTCTTGCTAAAAATATTGTCAAAGGATTTTTAGAGGGTGAGTATGATGGTGGTCGCCACCAGATTCGTGTGGATATGTTAAATAAAATGTGTTAGGAGAAATAAGATGAAAATTGCTATTGGATGTGACCACATTGTAACATATGAGAAAATTGCTGTCGTAGACTATTTGAAGAGACAGGGCTATGAAGTGTTAGACTGCGGGACTTATGATAACGTACGGACTCATTATCCAATCTTTGGGAAGAAGGTTGGTGAAGCAGTGATCAGTGGTCAAGCAGATTTAGGAATTTGTATTTGCGGCACAGGTGTTGGAATTAATAATGCTGTAAACAAAGTTCCAGGCATTCGTTCTGCTTTAGTGAGAGATATGACTTCAGCCATTTATGCTAAAGAAGAACTCAATGCGAATGTTATCGGTTTTGGTGGTAAAATCACAGGAGAATTGCTGATGTGTGATATTATTGAGGCGTTCATTCAAGCAGAATACCAGGAGACACCAGAGAACAAACGTTTGATTGAAAAAATTAAAGCAGTTGAAAGTGTCCACTCAGGCCAAGAAAATTCAGATTTCTTCCAAGAATTTTTGGATAAATGGGACCGTGGAGAATATCACGATTAGGAGGATAAATATGCTAACAGACAAAAAATACAAAGCATTAGAGAAATTAAGCGATGAGCGGGGAATTTTCTCTGCCTTGGCTTTTGATCAGCGCGGAGCTTTAAAACGATTGATGTCCCAGTTTCAAACAAAAGAGCCGACTCGTGAGCAAATGGAAGAACTGAAAGTGTTGGTATCAAAAGAATTGACTCCCTATGCTTCTTCCATGCTACTTGATCCCGAATATGGTCTACCTGCTAGTCAGGTCTTAGATGCGAGCGCCGGATTGTTATTGGCATATGAAAGAACAGGCTATGATACCACTAGTACAAAGCGTTTACCGGATTGTTTAGAGGATTGGTCGGTGATGCGTCTTAAACAGGCAGGAGCGGATGCAATTAAATTTCTTCTTTATTATGATGTAGATGGAGATGCGTCTGTAAATAGGCAAAAACAAGCTTACATTGAACGAATCGGATCAGAGTGTCGTGCAGAAGATATCCCTTTCTTCCTGGAAATTTTAGCTTATGATGAGAAGTTGGAAAATAGCTCTAGTTTAGATTATGCAAGACTTAAACCTAAGAAAGTAATTGAGGCGATGAGACTTTTTTCAAATCCAAACTTTGGGGTAGATGTATTAAAAGTAGAGGTTCCTGTTGATATGAAATTAGTAGAAGGCTATACAGAGGATGGTATTGAAGCTCTATATAGCGTGGAAGAAGCGAAAGCCTTGTTCAAAGAACAAGATGGTGCAACCCATCTTCCTTATATTTATTTAAGCGCGGGAGTTTCTGCAGAGCTTTTCCAAAAAACGCTGCAATTTGCTAAAGATGCTGGAAGCAAGTTTAACGGTGTTCTTTGTGGGAGAGCAACTTGGTCAGGTAGTGTTAAAGATTATATCGAAGAAGGCCCAGAAGCTGCGGTTGCATGGTTAAAAACAAAGGGGTATCAGAATATTCAGAGCTTAAACGAAGTTCTAAAAGAGACGGCGACCTCATGGAAAGAAAAAAATTTTTAAAACCAGATGTAAGGGTTTACAAGAGAGGAAAATTATGCTATAATCAATGTATAGTTAAATACGGTGGATCGTGACTAGAAAAACTAGGCGAGACTGCAAATGAAGACAGGGATTTTTCCTTGCATTTATTTGTGGTCTCTTTTTTTACCGAAAAATTGATAGAAAAGGAGGAAATCATGTATAGAATTTTACAGGCTTTAAATAATAATGTTGCCCTGGTAAAAGATGAAAAAGATCAGCAGTTCGTGATTATGGGTTTAGGAATTACCTTTCAAAAGAAAAAAGGAGATATAATCGTTGAAAGTAAGATTGAGAAAACATTTTCTCTAAAAAATTCAGAATCTAAAGAAAATTTTCTTATGTTGTTGCGAGATGTGCCATTAGATTTTATTACAACAACCTATGATGTAATAACTCATGTCTCCTCTAAATATAGTTATCCTGTCCAAGAATATGTTTATGTCACTTTGACTGATCATATCTATTGTGCCTATCAAGCCGTTTTGGAAAATTGCTATCAAGAAAGTAGATTGCCAAATATTTCAGAGGAATATACTACAGAGTATAACATGGCAATAGAAGCGCTTGAAATGTTTAGAAAGCAACTGTTGTTGGAATTACCGGATGATGAGATTAGTAGAATTGCTTTTCATTTTATAAATGCAAAAGGAGTAACAAGTTCTGATAAGTCTTTGAAGGATGAAGCAACGAGGGGGATTTTGGATTCTGTTAAGTCAGAGCTGGAGAAAAATGGGATCAAGCGTACGAAGGAGAATAGTAATTTTTATGATCGATTGATGATTCACTTGACTTATTTTGTCCAATATTATGATAGAAATACAGAAGAAACACCTTTTATTATAGATATGAGCTTACAGATGGAAAAAGCCTATCCTGAAGCTTATGCCTTGGGCAATCGTATTTATCACATTATTGTCAGTGAACTAGGTTTAGAAGAAAAAATAAGCGAGAAATTTTATATTGTCCTTCATATTCAACGCTTATTATAAAAATAGAAAAGGAGTTTTGCATATGAATCGTGAAGAATCAACCTTATTAGGATTTGAAATTGTAGCATTTGCCGGTGATGCTCGTTCAAAATTATTAGAGGCATTAGCAGCTGCTCAAAAAGGTCAATTTGACCAAGCAGAAGCCTTAGTAGAAGCAGCAAATGTCTGCATCGTAGAAGCTCATAATGCCCAAACAAGTCTGTTACAAAAAGAAGCAGCTGGAGAAGATTTAGCATTTAGTGTAACCTTAATGCATGGACAGGATCATTTGATGACGACAGTCCTTTTAAAAGATTTAATGCAACATTTGATTTACTTATATAAAAATAGATAGGAGACGGTTATGGATAATCTAGTAGTTCAAATAGAAAAAATGAAACCATTTTTTGAGAAAGTATCTAGAAATAAATATTTACGAGCTATTAAAGATGGTTTTATTGCAGGTATGCCTATTATTATTTTTTCTAGTATATTTATGCTTATTGCTTATGTCCCAAATATTTGGGGATTTCATTGGAGTCCTGAAATCGAATCTCTTATTGTAAAGCCTTATAATTATTCGATGGGAATATTGGGCTTATTAGTGGCAGGGACAACTGCTAAAAATTTAACAGATTCTTTCAACCGAGATTTACCAGCGACAAATCAAATTAATAATATTGCAACGTTAATTACTTCTGTCATTGCATTTTTACTCTTATCTTCTGATCCGATTGAGTCAGGATTTGCTAGAGGATATCTAGGGACGGCAGGATTGCTATCAGCTTTTATTGCTGCATTTATGACTGTAAATATTTATAATTTCTTTATTAAGAGGAATATTACGATAAAAATGCCAGCAGAAGTTCCGCCAAATATTGCACAAACATTTAAAGACATTTTTCCTTTATCAGTTACTGTTTTATTAACTTATATTTTAGATTTATTGGTCAGACAGCTCGTGGGTCATAGTTTTGCTCAAGCAGTTATTGAATTCTTCCAACCACTATTTAGTGCTGCAGATGGTTATCTTGGGTTAGCTATTATTTATGGTGCGATGGCTATGTTTTGGTTTATTGGAATACATGGTCCGTCTATTGTTGAACCTGCCGTTTCAGCAATTATGCTATTAAATATTGACAAAAATATAGCTTTGTTGGGAGAAGGACAACAAGCAACAAATCTGATTACACCTGGTTTGCAGTATTTTGTTGCTACGATGGGAGGAACAGGAGCTACCTTGGTTGTTCCTTTCATGTTTATGTGGTTTTGTAAAGCGAAACAAAATAGAGCAATTGGAAGAGCAGCTGTTGTTCCGACATTTTTTGGAGTGAATGAACCGATTCTATTCGGAGCTCCATTAGTGCTAAATCCAGTGTTTATGGTTCCATTTATTGTAACTCCTATTTTAAACGTTTGGATTTTTAAATTCTTCGTAGAATTCCTAGGAATGAATAGTTTTTCATATGTACTACCTTGGACAACTCCAGGACCACTAGGACTAGTTCTAGGCACAGGCTTGTCGGGTATGGCATTTGTTTTAGCCATTCTTTTGATAGTTGTGGATGTTTTAATGTACTATCCATTTGTTAAAGTTTATGATAATCAAATTTTAGCTCAAGAAGCACAACGTCATCAAGATAGTCCAGTGGAAGAGATGGAAGAAGAAAAGCTTGAAACAGTTCCATCTGCAAATGAAATGACCTTGGGAAATATTAGTAAAAAGGTATTGGTTTTGTGTGCCGGAGGAGGAACTTCAGGATTATTGTCTAATGCATTGAATAAAGCAGCTAAAGAATATCAAGTAGATATTAGTTCTGCAGCAGGAGCTTATGGCTCTCATCAAGATATTTTAAAAGATTATGATTTAGTTGTTTTAGCTCCACAAGTAGCTTCAAATTACGAAGATATCAAAAAAGATACAGATAGATTAGGAATTAAGTTGACAAAAACAGAGGGAATGGAATATATTAATCTGACCAGAGATCCTAAAGGATCATTAGAATATGTAATGGATCAGTTTAAAGAATAGGAGACAGAGTCATGACACGATTGCCAGATGATTTTATATTTGGAGGTGCAACCGCTGCTTATCAAGCAGAAGGAGCAACAGATATTGATGGGAAAGGACGGGTAGCTTGGGATACTTATCTAGCACAAGAAGGAAGATTTTCAGGCAATCCAGCTAGTGATTTTTATCATCGGTACCCCATTGATTTAGAATTGAGTCAGAAGTTTGGAATTAATGGCATTCGAATTTCTATTGCATGGTCTCGAATTTTTCCAGAAGGATTTGGAAAAGTCAATCAAAAAGGGGTAAATTTTTACCACGATTTAATTGATGAGTGTCATCGAAGAGGGATCGAACCTTTTGTAACTCTTCATCATTTTGATACACCGGAAGTTCTGTTTGATAAAGGGGATTTTCTTAATCGTGAAACAATCGAACACTTTGTCAATTATGCACGATTTTGTTTTGATGAGTACGGAGATAAAGTGAGATATTGGATTACTTTTAACGAAATTTTATCAGTATCTGCAGGGCAGTATTTGTTAGGTAAGTTTCCTCCTAAGGAGCAATTTCAAACGGATAAAATGATTCAATCCATGCATAATATGATGGTAGCGCATGCTAAAACAGTTGTGGAGTTTAAGAATAAAAATCTCAAAGGAGAAATAGGAATTATTCATATTCTAGAACAAAGATATGCATATGATGAACAAAGTGTTCTGGATAAAAAGGCTGCTCAGACAGATGATGTAATAGCGAATCGATTTTTATTAGATTTGACATTTTTAGGTTATCCAACTGAATTAACGGAAACAACTATTGATGCTGTTTTACAATTAAATAATTTCTCCTATACAGTTTTAGAAGATGATAGAGATATATTGAAAAAGGCAGCTGCTTTAAACGATTTTTTAGGAGTGAATTATTATCAAAGTACATTTGTCAAATATTATGATGGAGAAAATCTTATTCAATTAAATGGCACAGGTGACAAAGGAACTTCTATATATGCTTTTAAAGGTATTGGAGAATATAAATTTGATATGGATATTCCGCGTACAGATTGGGATTGGTTGATTTATCCTAAAGGATTGTATGATATGTTGATTCGTATTTCGGAAGATTATCCTAATTATCGAAAAATTTATATTACAGAAAATGGAATGGGGTATAAAGATATCTTTGAAAATGAGGAAATTGATGATCAGCCGAGAATTGACTATATCAGAGAACATTTAAAAGCTGTTGGTGAAGCTATCGAAAAAGGTGTTGTTATCAAAGGTTATTTTCTTTGGTCTTTAATGGATGTATTTTCTTGGGCGAATGGTTACAATAAACGCTATGGACTATTTTATGTTGATTTTGAAACACAGCAACGTTATCCGAAAAAAAGTGCTTATTGGTTCAAAAAACTAAGTGAACAAAAAATATTATAAGAAGGATGAAATATGGCGAAACAATTACCGCAAGATTTTATTTTCGGTGGAGCGACAGCAGCCTATCAGGCAGAAGGTGCTACGCAGATTGACGGCAAGGGAGCAGTTGCCTGGGATAAATATTTAGAAGATAATTATTGGTACCGTGCAGATCCTGCTAGTGATTTTTATCATCGCTATCCAGTTGATTTGGAATTGGCAGAGAAATTCGGAGTGAATGGTATTCGGATTTCCATTGCCTGGTCTCGCATTTTTCCAACAGGTTATGGCAAGGTGAATCCGAAGGGAGTCGAGTTTTATCATCGATTATTTGCGGAATGCCAGAAGCGGCAAGTAGAACCTTTTGTAACTCTTCATCATTTTGATACACCAGAGGCACTGCATGCTCAAGGTGATTTCTTGAACCGCAATACGATTGATTATTTTGTGGAGTATGCTGCCTTCTGCTTTGCAGAGTTTCCAGAAGTCAAATTTTGGACAACCTTTAACGAGATTGGACCGATTGGAGATGGGCAATACTTGGTTGGAAAATTTCCACCAGGAATTCAGTACAATCTGGAAAAAGTTTTTCAGTCTCACCATAATATGATGGTGGCTCATGCGCGAGCAGTTAAACTTTTTAAGGATAAGGGCTATGCAGGCGAGATTGGGGTAGTCCATGCTTTACCGACAAAATATCCTTACAATCCTGAAAATCCAGCCGATGTTCGGGCGGCAGAGTTAGAAGATATTATTCACAATCGCTTTATTTTAGATGCGACTTACCTTGGAAAGTATTCAGATGAGACGATGCAAGGGGTTGAACAAATACTAGCGGTAAATGGAGGTCAACTCGAATTACTGGATGAAGATTTTGAGTATTTACAGGCTGCAAAGGATTTGAATGATTTCCTTGGAATCAATTACTATATGAGTGATTGGATGAGAGGAGATGATGTTGAAGAAACGGAAATTACTCATAACGGAAAAGGAGAAAAAGGCGGATCCAAGTATCAAATTAAAGGCGTTGGTCGCAGAGAATTTGATGTAGATGTCCCAAGGACTGATTGGGATTGGATGATTTATCCGCAAGGTCTTTATGATCAGATTATGCGCGTGAAAACTCAGTATCCAAATTATAAAAAAATCTATATTACAGAAAATGGTTTGGGCTATAAAGATGAGTTTGTAGACGGTACGGTCTATGATGATGCTCGGATTGATTATGTGAAACAGCATTTAGAAGTTATTGCAGATGCAATTGCTGACGGTGCCAATGTCAAAGGCTATTTCTTATGGTCCTTGATGGACGTTTTCTCTTGGTCAAATGGCTATGAAAAGCGGTATGGACTATTCTATGTTGATTTCGAAACTCAAGAACGCTATCCTAAGAAAAGTGCTTACTGGTACAAACAAGTTGCGGAAAGTCACTGTATTGAAGCTTAATCAATATAAAAAGGCGCGGAAAATTTTCTTCCGTGCCTTTGTTAAAAAGATAATGAATTATGCTTTAGATTTCCAAGCACTCATTTCTGCAACGGCGGTGAAAAGAACATCGGTTGAGGAGTTGAGGGCTGTTTCACAAGAGTCTTGGATGACACCGATGATAAATCCGATGCCGACTACTTGGATGGAGAGTTCATTTGGAATTCCAAAGAGGCTGCAAGCCACTGGTACTAGAAGGAGGGAGCCGCCAGCGACTCCAGAGGCACCGCAGGCAGATACAGCAGCTACGATGCTAAGAACCAGGGCCGTTGCAAAATCAACATGAATGCCTAATGTATTGGCCGCAGCGAGAGTCAATACGTTGATGGTGATAGCAGCTCCAGCCATATTGATGGTTGCCCCGAGAGGAATGGATACGGAGTAGGTATCTTTATTGAGGCCTAAGTCTTCACAAAGTTTCATATTCACAGGGATATTCGCTGCAGAGCTCCGCGTGAAAAATGCTGTAATTCCGCTAGTTTTCAAACATTGAAAGACAAGCGGATAAGGATTTTTACGCATCATGATAAAAGCGATAAGAGGATTGATGACCAAGGCTACAAAGAGCATATTGCCGACAAGGACTGCCAAGAGGACACTGTAGCTTGCGAGAACTTGAATGCCTTTGTCAGAGATGGTCTTAAAGACCAATCCTAAAATTCCAAATGGTGCCAAGTTGATAATCCACTCAACGATTTTAGAGGTAACACTGGCCATGGTTTGAAGCAATTCCTTGCTGGTCTTGCTGGCTTCTCGCATGGCAAGTCCAAAGACTACTGCCCAAGACAAAATCCCGATATAATTCGCTGTGATAATGGCATGGACAGGATTGTCTACAAGATTGAGTAATAAATTGCTTAAGACTTGTCCAATGCCGTCTGGGGGTACAATATCCGTCCCTTTAGAGGCTGCCAAATCAAGAGTTAATGGAAACAGATAGTTGGATGCCACAGCAACCAAAGCTGCTGCAAAAGTGCCAAAGAGATAAAGGATAATAATGGTCTTCATATTGGTCTCTTGGCCTTTTTTATGTTGGGAGAGAGCATTGGCAACCAGGGCAAATACTAGCAGCGGTGCAATAGCCTTTAGACCTCCCACAAATAAATCCCCTAAAATTCCGATGGCAGAAAGTTTAGGGAAGGAAAGAGCCAGCAGAGCTCCGATAAAAATTCCAATGGCAATTCGTTTGATTAGACTTGATTTTTTCCAAGCTTCAATGATTTTTTTCACATGCTTACCTCCGAGAATACTATTTCTTTTTTGAGTTCTTTGAAAAGAAAGACAATCGTTCTTCATTATAAAATAAATGAGTTGAAAAAGCAATGGAATTGTATATTTTTTCAAAGTTTTCTGAAAAAGATAGGCCTCATTTTTAAAGAAACTGTGGTATAATAAGGAAAACCTGTATAAATAGAAGGGATTTATATGAAAGAAATCGCGAGTAATCTCTTTTCAAGGTATGTCGAGAAGCTAAATTGGGTGACCTTGGTAGATGAACTGTTTGATAAATTTGTATCTTTGGTCTTTTTATTCCTACTCTTTTATATCGCAAAAAAGCTACTTCATGTGGCGGTTACACGAATTTTGACCCCTTCCTTTCGATTGTCCAGTCATGACGAGGCGAGGCAAAAGACCTTGGTTCGGCTGATTGAAAATAGTTTGAATTATGTTCTTTATTTTTTATTGATTTACTGGATTTTATCGATTTTGGGTCTTCCAGTGTCTAGTCTTTTGGCAGGGGCTGGGATTGCTGGTGTTGCGATTGGGATGGGGGCTCAAGGCTTTTTGTCGGATTTGGTAAATGGCTTTTTTATTCTTTTAGAAAGACAGCTAGATGTGGGGGATTCCGTTCGTTTGACCAATGGCTCGATTAAAATTGCTGGTACCGTGGTCAGTGTAGGAATTCGAACGACGCAGGTAAGAGATTCAGATGGCACGCTGCATTTCGTTCCAAATCGTAATATTACAGTTGTGAGCAATCTTTCTCGAGGAGATATGCGGGTGGTGATTGATTTGCCCCTGTCAACGCAGACAGACTTAGATAAGGTTTATCAAGTCATTGCTGAGGTCAATAGCAAAGAAGTAGCGAAATATAGAGAAATATTGACAGAGCCCAATTTATTGGGGCCACAAATGGACATCGCAGGGCGATTTTCATTCCGTGTGACAATGACGGTACAATCTGGAATGCAGACCACAATCTACCACGAGTTTTATCGCTTGTATTATGAGGCTTTGCTGGAGGAAGGAATTGAACTACTGACAGCTGGCTCAAAAAGTTGAGAAAAAGTAAACAGATGGCTGTTCTTAAAAAGAGAGAAAGGTGGATAAGTAGTAGAAATCATGTAATGATTGACACTTTCTCAAATCGTATCAGGTAATCGTTTAGTGTCAATGAAAATAAAGGTAGCATTTTTGCGACTTTATTAGCTGATTTAGGTGTAAATGCCCTTTTTCCCGACTATTCATTTCGTCTACGGAGAAAGCGTCCCATTTAGCTCACTTAGCTTGTCTTATACAGCAAAAATAAACAAGTATAGATAGAATGGCTATTCTTGAAATGAGTAGTAGAAATATAAAATAAGCAACCCAGTGGCTGCTTGTTTTTATGTATAAATCATTTCTACATGGGCGTTGCTATAGGTTTGTTGCAATTCCTTCAGAAAAGGAGTTCGGATAGCCAATGTTTCGGCGAGAATTTCAGTTTGTTCGTGCTCAATATAAATTTTCACCTTTACAGACATTCCGATTTTGATTATTTCGTAGTTGACATGAGGCAATAGATCCTGAAAATGCTTTAAAATCAGATCGTCGATGGGTTCCGTGATTTCCTGATCAAGGGCTAGTCCGTGGGATAACTCAATAAAGGCCTGATGGAACATTTTAATGGGCTCAGAAATCAAACAGATGACAGAAATCGCTGTTACAAAGAAATCACCTGTATAGTGGAGAAAGCCAAGAGGTCCTTTGATAGGAATGACATAGAGTAGAGCGAACGCCAAACCAGCTCCTAAAGATTGAAGTCCATCGATGAGACTACCCTTAGCTTCCGCTGCTAAAATGGTACTTAGGCCATGAATTTTTTTATTTTGATAATGATTGTAAAAACTGAGGGCAAAACAAAGCGAAACAACAAAGAAAGTATAAGGAAGGATGGGTCCGACATCAAGAACCTCACCTTCACCTGCTAAAAAGTACTGGAGTGCTGTTTCTGAGGCATTGATTAAAGCAAGGAGGAGTAGAAGAAGGATTAAAATAGATTTAAAAATAGCGTAGAGGGGTTCCAGAAAATGTAGTCCATGAGGATAGCGAGCGGTTTTTCGGTGGCTGATTCTAGAAATATAAATCCCAATAATGGCGGATAAAAAACTGATAAATGAGAAAAATCCATCGAGAAGTAAAGCCTGAATATTGGTCAGAAAATAAACAATAATTCCTGAAATGGCCACGATGAAGGTCATGAAAAAGTTAATGGTCAATGATTGTTGCTCAATTTGTTTTTGCATATATTTATCCTCCTTTATTTTACTTATAGTACTATTATAAAGGAAAAGACAGACAGAATCAAGTTTTAGATAGAAGGGGATGATTGAATACTCGTCAAAAATCAAACTCTGTTATCATTAACTCACCTTGCTTCAACACTCCAGCGGACTGTTGAAGGTTGAAAGTAAGAGACTGAGCCTAAAAATTGGAAAGCGAAGACGACAAAATCGATTTCTGCGAAATACCGATTGAGTCTCACTCCCCAGCATAACCTCTAGTCTTACCTGCGATTTCGTTGCCTAGTCAAATTTTGATTTTTGAGTATAATACTCATCCAACATCAAAGTTAGCATTTTTGCGACTTTCTTAGATAGTTCGAACGTAAACTAGCTATTTTTTATGCCTGTACTTTTCATCTGCTAAAAAATCATCCTGTTTGACTTACTGAAACTGCTTCATTTTCAAATAAAAATAGATATGTATACATCTGGTGTGACCCTCAAAAGTTAGACAAAAATCTAACAATAGAGAGTTCGGTACAATCGAATGGCTATTTTTGAAATTACATGAGTATAAGAAGGGGAAAGAGTGGAATTCTCTAAATTTTAAGGGATGAAAAAAGATTGAAGAAAATCGCAACCTAGCTTTTTTCTTCAATCTGAGTGTGGTTTAAGAAATATGATTTTTAAACAATTCCTTGAGCAATCATCGCATTTGCGACATTTTCAAAGGCAGCGATGTTAGCTCCTGCAAGGTAATCGTTGCCGAGGTCATAGGTCTCAGCTGTTTCTTTTGCAGTTGTAAAGATATTTTTCATAATGTCTTTCAAGCGGCCATCGACTTCTTCACGTGTCCATGACAAGCGAAGGCTGTTTTGGCTCATTTCAAGAGCAGAAACGGCTACACCACCCGCATTCGCCGCTTTGGCAGGTCCGTAGAAGATACCATTTTCTTTGTAAATGGCAATTGCTTCAAGGTCGCTCGGCATATTTGCCCCTTCAGACACACAGATAACTCCTTGAGCAACGAGACGTTTTGCTGCGTCTCCGTTGATTTCGTTTTGTGTCGCACATGGAAGAGCGATGTCGTAGTTGCCTGCGTAAGTCCATACAGAACCTTCGTGATAAGTTGCAGAGGCTTTTTCAGCAGCATATTCAGTCAAGCGAGCACGGCGTTTTTCTTTCACATCGACAAGAAGGTCAAAGTCAATACCGTTTTCGTCAATGACATAGCCATTGGAATCAGAAACAGAGATAACCGTAGCTCCAAGTTCGGTTGCTTTTTGGAGAGCATATTGGGCAACGTTTCCTGAACCTGAGATGACAACTTTCTTACCAGCAAAGCTTTGGCCGTTAGCTTGCAGCATCTCTTCTGTATAGTAAACAAGTCCGTAGCCAGTTGCTTCAGGACGAATCAAGCTGCCACCAAATCCAAGAGGTTTACCTGTCAACACTCCTGCATCGAACTGACGAAGGCGTTTGTATTGACCATAAAGGTAGCCGATTTCGCGTCCACCAACACCGATGTCCCCTGCTGGTACATCCAGTGAAGGACCGATGTGTTTTTGCAATTCGGTCATGAAGCTTTGGCAGAAACGCATCACTTCAGCGTCTGTTTTTCCTTTGGGATCAAAGTCTGAACCACCTTTACCACCGCCGATTGGTAGACCAGTCAAGACATTTTTAAAGATTTGCTCAAAGCCCAAGAATTTTAAAATTCCTTGGTTCACAGTTGGGTGGAAACGAAGTCCGCCTTTATAAGGACCAACCGCTGAGTTAAATTGAACACGGTAGCCACGGTTGACTTGAACCTTTCCGTCGCGGTCTACCCAAGGCACACGGAAGCTAATCACGCGCTCAGGTTCTGTAATGCGAGCGAGGATGTTTTCTTCGATGTATTCTGGATGTTTTTCAAATACAGGCTCCAGTGTACTGAAAAATTCTTCGACAGCTTGGAGGAATTCTGCCTCATGTCCGTTTCTAGCTTTTACCGTTTCAAAAGCGCTTTGAATGTATTCTTTAGCAGTTGTCATGGGATACTCCTTGTATGTTATATTTTTTCACATGGGCTATTATAGCAGAAAAAGTTGGACTTGTAAAGGTAAAAGAAAGGAGTTTTCTAAAAATTCGGACAATTAAAAAACGAACATTTGACCAAGGATGTGCGTTAAATTTCCAAAAAAATGCCTAGAGATGGTATACTAGAGGAAAAGAATGTTTGCAAAGAACACCTATCTTGGCTTTCAGGCTGTATAATCTCAAAAAATACGCATGGATAATGCCAAACGGATAAGACGATAAGGAGGACGCTATGCCATCAACCAAGACACAGATTGCTGGTTTTCCATTTGAAAACTGCTTGATGAATGCCGCGGGGGTTGCCTGCATGACGATTGCAGAGTTAGAGGAAGTAAGACTGTCCCAAGCTGGAACCTTTGTGACTAAGACCGCTACCTTAGAAGCGCGTGCTGGAAATCCTGAACCCCGTTATCAGGATGTTCCGCTTGGCTCGATTAACTCGATGGGCTTGCCAAATCAAGGTTTGGATTATTATTTGGACTATCTTTTGGAATTGCAGGAAAAAGAACCAAATCAAACTTTCTTCCTTTCCTTGGTCGGACTGTCTCAGGAAGAAACTCATAGGCTGTTAAAACAAGTGGAAGAAAGTGAGTTTAAGGGCTTAACTGAGTTGAATTTGTCCTGTCCGAATGTACCAGGCAAACCACAAATTGCCTATGATTTTGAGACGACAGAGACCATTTTAAAGGAGGTGTTTAGCTACTTTACCAAACCTCTTGGGATTAAGCTGCCTCCTTACTTTGATATGGTGCATTTTGATCAGGCAGCAGCGATTTTCAACCAATTTCCGCTCGCTTTTGTCAACTGTGTTAACTCCATTGGAAATGGTCTCTACATTGAAGATGAGTCAGTTGTTATTCGTCCTAAAAATGGATTTGGAGGAATCGGTGGCGAATATATCAAGCCGACTGCTCTGGCCAATGTCCACGCTTTCTACCAGCGGTTAAAACCAGAAATCCAAATCATTGGAACAGGGGGAGTGCTGACAGGTCGTGATGCTTTTGAGCATATCCTTTGTGGAGCCAGTATGGTGCAAGTTGGAACAACCCTTCATAAGGAAGGGGTCGCAGCTTTTGAGCGGATTACGGCAGAATTGAAAGTCATTATGGCAGAAAAAGGCTACGAAAGTTTAGACGATTTCCGTGGGAAATTGCAATATATAGAAGGATAAAGGAGAATAAAATGGCAGAAATTTATTTAGCAGGCGGTTGTTTTTGGGGTGTGGAAGAGTATTTTTCCCGCATTGACGGAGTGATTGCGACCACAGTCGGCTATGCAAATGGTCAAGTGGAAACGACCAATTACCAACTCATCAAACAAACAGACCATGCAGAAACGATTTATGTAGAGTATGACGAGGCAGTGGTCAGCCTGCGAGAAATCTTACTTTATTATTTCCGTATTATCGATCCCCTATCAGTGAACAAACAGGGAAACGATGTGGGTCGCCAGTATCGGACAGGGATTTATTACCAGGATGAGGAGCAAGTGTCCACCATTAGCCAAGTAGTGGCTGAAGTAGAAGAGCAGCTTGGGCAAAAAATTGCAGTGGAAGTAGAATCCTTGCGCCACTATATCTTGGCAGAAGACTACCACCAAGATTACCTCAAGAAAAATCCAAATGGTTATTGCCATATCAATGTTAACGATGCTTATCAGCCCTTGATTGACCCTAAAGACTATCAAAAAGCATCTCAAGAGGAGCTTAAAGCACGCTTAACGGAAGAAGCTTATCGAGTAACCCAAGAAAGTGCAACGGAAAAACCCTTTGAAAATGCCTATTTTGCTACTTTTGAAGAAGGTATTTATGTGGATGTTACGACTGGGGAACCACTCTTTTTTGCCAGCGATAAGTTTGATGCTGGCTGTGGCTGGCCAAGTTTCACACGCCCAATTGCAAAAGAAGTCATCCATTATTACCGTGACACAACGCATGGCATGGAGCGTATTGAAGTGAGAAGTCGCTCTGGTAATGCCCATCTAGGTCATGTCTTTACTGACGGACCAAAAGAAGAAGGCGGCCTTCGCTACTGTATTAACAGTGCCGCTTTGCGTTTTATCCCTAAAGAAAAAATGGAGGAAGAAGGCTACGGCTACCTGCTTCCAGCTATGCAGTAACTATTAAAAAAACATCAAGTTTGTTAAGCCCTGGTTAAACTAAATAGTAAAAAATAGTTGTTTATAAGGTATGATTTCCTGAATTCCATGGGGGTCATGCCTTTTCATTTTTCCTGAGATCTATTGCAGTTATACCATTCAATATATTCTTTCGCTTGTTGGATTCAATCTTTTTTACATTTGGTGGCAATAATAGGAAAGACTCACTCTTGAGATGGGAGAAAAATTCTCATAAATATTTCTAGTGAGAGAGGGAATTCTGAACTGCTGGTCAGAGAATTCTGGGGGATACTTTAAATATACTTTTTTCAAATTAAGCTTAAGTCCAGCTTTTTAAAGAATTGTTGGAAGAATATTTGGAGTCTTGCTATGTCCTTTTTGCCATCGTGCACTAGACGTTCTTGAATAGGGCAGAAGAAATGAGGTTTTATGCTTTCAAGGTGTCAAAATCATGATATAATAGTTTTTAGATATAGAGTAACTAAGGAGTAGGCTTTGAAAGAACACTTAATTAAGTCAAAACATCGTGTTCAAAAGCACGGTGAGGTCTTTACCCCTTCATGGATGGTTCAAAAAATGTTAGATACACCTGGTGTAAAAGAAGTGTGTGAAAATATCCATGCGACTTTTTTAGAACCTTCTGCTGGAGATGGTAATTTTTTAGAGGCTATCTTAGAACGAAAATTGAATGCCGTTGTTCAACAATACGATCAACGAAATTGGAAAACGAAATCGCTTATAGCCTTGTCGTCAATCTATACAGTAGAAGATAGAAAAAAGCTGAGACAAGCCAGGATGAGTGCGTCGCGCTTATCTTGGTCTGCCCCACTCCCATAAAAAATCCACCCCTAAATATAAAAACGACCAAAACTAGTTTTCTAATTCACAGAATCCTGTTTTGTTCGTTTTTTGTGTATCATTCATCAACTTTAAGATTCGATAATAAAGAATTTCAAAAAATCAAAAGCAGACTCTTATGCCATTGTATCTATCTGTCAATGAACTTCAGAAAAGAAGGCCTGATAAAGGGCTTTGATAGCTGCTTTTTCCTGTTCAGAATTGATGACAATCATAATAGAGACTTCGCTGGAGCCTTGAGAAATCATTTGGATATTGATTTGGTGGTCAGACAAAGCCTTGGTTGCGGTGGCTGTTAGTCCGACATGGCTCTTCATATTTTCACCTACAATCATAATGATGGACAAGCCGTGTTCAATTTCAGCGTGGTCCACTTCTAGTTTTTGTCGTAATTGGCGAAGAATTTCTTCTTCTTTGATTGGAGTAAGTTCTCGATCACGCAGAATCAAGGAGAGATCATCAATTCCTGTTGGCATATGTTCCCAGCGAATATTGAGATCTTCAAGAATTTGTAGAACCTTACGACCAAATCCAACTTCACGGTTCATCAAGTATTTGGACATATTGATACTGGTGAAGTGTGAATCAGCTGCAATACCAACGACTGGTAAAGCCTGTGTCGTGTGCTGCAAAACGATTCGGGTCCCTGGATGACTAGGGTTGTTGGTATTTTTAATCACCAAAGGAATCTTTCCGCGATAGGCTGGGATGAGTGCTTCATCGTGGAGAACGGAAAAACCAGCATAAGCCAATTCCCGCATTTCGCGATAAGTTAACTCAGGGATGGAATGCGGATGAGCAATAATTCCTGGATGAGCAGCAAAGATACCATCTACATCTGTAAAGTTTTCGTAGAGATCCGCTTTGACACCAGCAGCAATGATTGAACCAGTGATATCGGATCCTCCACGAGAAAAGGTGCAGATTTGTCCATCTTGTGTTACACCAAAAAATCCAGGGATTACCAAGACCTCTTGTGCATTGGCCAGTTCTTCGATTTTATCGTAACTTCCTGGGAGAATTTGTGCATTTCCAGGCTCGCTTGAAACAATCATTCCCGCTTCTTTTGGATGAACATAACGGGCTGCGATGCCATTTTGGTTAAAATAGGCAGCAATCAACTTTGCATTGTTATTTTCCCCAGCGGCTAGAAAGGCGTCATAAAGAAAGTCGTTATCCTCGATTGGCAAGGTTGCTAATTTTAGAATGCTTTTGGAAATTTTTTCGATGATACTTGGTTTGAGGTTTAATTCCTTGACCATGTCGCTATAGCGCTCGATAATCCATTCTTGGTGAGAAGTGACATCATTTTCTTCGACATAGTCTCGGTAGTAGCGGATTAAGGCATCTGTGACCTTGGTATCTTGTTCATTTCGCTTTCCTGGGGCAGATACAACGACAAAGCGACGTTCAGGATCCTCTTTGACAATTTGTAAGACTTTTTCTAATTGTGTAGCAGAAGCGAGGGAACTGCCTCCAAATTTAACAACTTTCATGGAATCTCCTTGATTTTTTCTTTAAATTATAGCAAAATTCTGACTTCTTATCAATGAATTTGAAAGGGAATTGGAAGTTTTTTCGGAAAATAGACTTGACAAGAGAAAATCCTGTGTTAAAATGGATAGTAGCTTTTAAATTTTGACTATCAAATTATTTTAAAAGCAAATAAAACAAAAAGAAGTGCAAGATGGACTTTACAACAATTTTATACGAAGTGCTAGACGATGTCGGAACGATTATCTTGAATCGGCCTGAGGTGTCAAACGGCTTTAATGTCACCATGTGTCGAGAAATCCTAGCTGCTTTGGACCAGATTCAAAAGGATGATAGGATTCGCTTTTGTCTCATGAAGGCAAATGGCAAGGTCTTTTCGGTCGGTGGTGATTTAGCGGAGATGTATCGGGCTGTTGAGGAAGATGAGATTGAGTCCTTAGTAGCTATTGCAGAGTTGGTGAATGATATTTCTTATACTATGAAACGTCTTTCAAAACCGGTGATTATGCTAGTAGACGGGGCAGTAGCGGGAGCAGCTGCTAATCTGGCAGTTGCAGCAGATTTTTGTTTGGCAACAGAGAAATCTCGCTTTATTCAAGCGTTTGTAGGTGTCGCCTTAGCACCGGATGCTGGTGGATTGTTCTTGTTGAGCCGCTCCATTGGCGTTACTCGGGCCGTCCAGTTAGCCATGACAGGAGAAAGTCTATCTGCTCAAAAAGCTTATGATTGTGGACTTCTTTATAAAGTTTCTGAGAAAGAATGCCTAGAGAAGGATTTAAATCAACTCCTGAAAAAATTAAGGCGTGGTTCTGCTAATTCTTACCGGGCTATCAAAGAGTTATCTTGGAAGAGCCACTTCACGGCTTGGAAGGAGTATAGGGAGCTTGAATTGATGGTGCAAAAGACCTTAGCCTTCACAGAGGACTTTAAAGAAGGCGTTAGGGCTTACCAAGAAAAACGACGACCTAAATTCATCGGCAAATAAGCAAATACTTGCAATTTCATTTGAAGTTTGATACAATTTTCTGGTCAAATGTTTTGATGATAAAAGTTTTGGAGAAGGAGCCGATTTTTGGATTACCAGGTAGTCAATAATTATTTAACTTCCATTTTTAATAATGTGTTGGTGATTGAAGAGGCTAGTCTTCGTGGAAGTCGCTTTAAAGACATTTCTATTAAAGAAATGCATACTATTGATGTGATTGGGAACAATCCTAATGGCACCCCTAGTCAAGTAGCCAAAGAATTGATGGTGACATTAGGGACTGTGACAACCAGTCTGAATAATCTGGAGCGAAAAGGCTATATTGAGCGGATTCGTTCTGAAAAAGATCGTCGAGTGGTTCATCTGCATCTGACTAAAAAAGGGCGTCTAGTGTATCGTTTACATCGACGGTTTCACAAGGCCATGGTTGAGAGGATTATCGAGGGCATGGATGAGGCTGAGATGCAAGTGATGGACAGGGGTCTGAAAAATTTATATCAGTTTCTCGAGGATTTGAAATGATGAGTTATGCAAAGATTAGTCAGGTAGCCCATTATGTGCCAGAGCAAGTCATCACTAATGATGATTTAGCAAAGATAATGGACACGAGTGACGAATGGATTGCCAGTCGAACAGGCATTAGAAGACGGCATATCTCACGTACAGAAACGACGAGTGATTTGGCAGCAAAGGTTGCGGAGCAATTACTTGAAAAAGCGCAGATAACTGCTGATGAGCTTGATTTTATTATTGTGGCTACGATGACACCTGATTCGATGATGCCATCAACAGCCGCAAGGGTTCAGGCTGCTATTAAGGCAAGAAACGCTTTTGCCTTTGATGTGACCGCAGCTTGTAGTGGTTTCGTATTTGCCCTCTCTACTGGTGAGAAGTTCATTGCTTCTGGTCGTTACAAACGTGGGTTGATTATCGGGAGCGAGACAGTTTCTAAGACTCTGGATTGGTCTGATCGATCAACAGCAGTCCTCTTTGGGGACGGAGCTGGCGGTGTTCTTTTAGAAGCGAGTCACCAGCAGCATTTTCTTGCGGAAAGTCAGGGGACAGATGGTTCTAGGGGAGCTTGTTTGACTTCTGGTCAAACGTCTTTGCAATCTCCATTTTCTGAAAAAGAAATCACAGAGCCATATTTGCAGATGGATGGTCGAGCTGTTTTTGACTTTGCAACGAGGGATGTTTCCAAGTCCATCAAGGAAACGATTGCTGCAAGTGGCTTAGTTCCTGAAGAGATTGACTGGTTCTTGCTTCATCAGGCAAATGTTCGAATTTTAGATAAAATGGCACGAAAAATTGGGGTTGCACGAGAAAAAATGCCAGCTAATATGATGGAGTATGGCAATACAAGTGCAGCGAGCATTCCAATTTTGCTATCTGAGTGTGTCGAAAAAGGGGATATCTTCCTAGATGGAAGTCAGAAAATTTTATTATCTGGCTTTGGCGGGGGCTTGACCTGGGGGACACTCATTGTGATTATTTAGTTACTTATGTGGAAAACACATAGATAAAAAAATTTAAAGGAGTCTATCATGGCAGTATTTGAGAAAATACAAGAAATTATCGTTGAAGAACTTGGGAAAGATGCGTCAGAAGTGACACTTGAGTCAACTTTCGATGATCTTGATGCGGATTCATTGGACTTGTTCCAAGTGATTTCTGAAATCGAAGATGCGTTTGATATCCAAATCGAAGCAGAAGAGGATTTGAATACAGTCGGTGATTTGGTTGCTTACGTTGAACAACGTGCATAGCCAATAGAATAGGGAGTGGAACTCAGGTACAAAATAGTCCGATGTCATGTTCGCAGGAGATTTGGCTAGCAAATGGTTCCACTTTCTTGTTTGGCTAATAGTTTGATTTTCAAAGTATAAATGGAACTATTAGCTAAGCAAAGATAGGAGGATAACAGGTGCAGACGCGTATTACAGAATTGTTGAAGATTGACTATCCGATTTTTCAAGGAGGAATGGCTTGGGTTGCAGATGGCGACTTGGCTGGTAGTGTATCAAAGGCTGGTGGTTTAGGCATTATTGGTGGCGGCAATGCTCCCAAAGAAGTCGTGAAAAGCAATATCGATAAAATCAAAGCTTTGACAGACAAGCCTTTTGGGGTTAACATCATGCTTCTTTCTCCGTTTGTAGAGGATATTGTTGATTTGGTCATCGAAGAGGGAGTCAAGGTTGTAACGACTGGTGCTGGAAATCCAGGAAAATACATGTCTCGTTTTCATGAGGCTGGGATTACTGTAATTCCAGTGGTTCCAAGCGTGGCTCTGGCGAAGCGTATGGAGAAAATTGGTGCAGATGCTGTGATTGCAGAGGGAATGGAGGCAGGAGGCCATATTGGAAAACTGACAACCATGACCTTGGTGAGACAAGTGGTAGAGGCTGTGGAGATTCCAGTGATTGCCGCAGGAGGGATTGCAGATGGTGCTGGTGCGGCTGCGGCCTTCATGCTAGGTGCAGAGGCTGTTCAGTTGGGAACTCGGTTTGTCGTAGCTCGTGAATCCAATGCCCATCCGAATTATAAGGAAAAGATTCTCAAGGCTAGAGATATTGATACGACGATTTCAGCCCAGCATTTTGGACATGCTGTTCGTGGCATTAAAAATAAATTAACCCGCCAATTTGACCAAGCTGAAAAAGAAGCCTTTAAGCAGGAAAATCCTGATTTGACCGTGTTTGAAGAAATGGGGGCAGGTAGCCTTGCGAATGCTGTTGTCCGTGGAGATGTGGAGAATGGATCTGTGATGGCGGGGCAGATTGCGGGTCTCGTTGCAAAAGAAGAGACCGTTGAGGAAATTATCCAAGATATCTATTATGGTGCGGCTCGTGTGATTGAACGGGAAGCTAAGCGCTGGTCAGGGGTGAGAAAAGGTGACTAAAACAGCTGTACTATTTGCCGGACAGGGTGCCCAGTACCTAGGAATGGCAAGAGATTTATATGAAAATCATGCGATTGTTCGAGAGACTTTTAAAGAAGCCGGTGAAATCTTGGGCTATGATTTGCGCGAGTTGATTGACCATGATGAGGAAAAGCTTCATCAGACGCGCTATACGCAGCCAGCTATACTAACGACTTCTATTGGGATTTACCGCTGTTTAGAGGAACATGGATTTCGTCCTGATATGGCAGCAGGTCTATCGTTAGGGGAGTATGCGGCTCTGGTTGCTGCGGGTAGCTTGTCATTTGCCTCTGCCCTAGCTCTAGTGGCTAAACGAGGGGCTTTCATGGAAGAAGCTGCCCCAGCAGGTTCTGGGAAGATGGTGGCGGTGCTAAATGCGGATGTAGAGATGATTGAAAAAATCTGCTTGCAGGCGTCGCATAAAGGTGTGGTTACGCCTGCCAACTACAACACGCCCTCTCAAATCGTTATCGGTGGGGAAGTAGGGGCTGTTGATGAGGCGGTCGAGATTCTTTCTCAAGCTGGGGTCAAGCGGATGATTCCGCTCAAGGTTTCAGGACCTTTTCACACGGCACTTCTCAAAGAGGCCAGTCGTCGATTAGGAGAAACCTTGAAAGAAGTGGAGTTTGCAGCCTTTCAAATGCCAGTTGTGGGAAATACAGAAGCTGACATTATCGATATAGCTCAGGTCAAGAGCTTGCTTGAACGCCAAGTCATGGAACCTGTACGATTTTATGAAAGTATTGCCCGTATGAAAGCATTAGGGGCGACAAGTTTTGTTGAAATTGGTCCGGGGAAGGTCTTGTCTGGATTTCTCAAGAAGATTGACAAGTCCTTGTCGGTTTATCATGTGGAAGATGAAAAGACTTTAGCGGATTTTCTAGGAAAGTAAGAAAAATGGATTTACAAGAAAAAAACGTATTTATCACAGGTTCTACGCGTGGGATTGGGCTTGCGATTGCCCACCAGTTTGCTGCGTGTGGGGCCAATGTGATTGTCAATGGTCGAAAAGAAGTGGGAAAAGAACTGTTGGCAGGCTTTGCTTCCTACGGTGTGAAAGTCCTAGCGATTTCTGGAGATGTGTCTGATAGCAGAGATGCCCAGCGGATGGTCGAAGAAGCACGTGAAAAGTTGGGTTCTGTGGACATTTTGGTCAATAATGCAGGTATCACGAAAGACAAACTTATGTTAAAATTAACTGAGGATGATTTTGAACAAGTTCTAAAAGTGAACCTGACGGGTGCGTTTAATATGACTCAGGCAGTCTTAAAAGCTATGACTAAGGCAAGAGAAGGCAGCATTATCAATATTTCTAGTGTGGTCGGTTTGACGGGCAATATCGGGCAAGCTAACTATGCAGCCTCAAAAGCAGGCTTGATTGGCTTTAGTAAGTCGGTAGCGCGTGAAGTGGCTGGCCGCAATGTCCGCGTCAATGTCATTGCACCCGGCATGATTGAATCGGATATGACAGATGTGTTGCCAGAGAAGGTCAAGGATGCTACCTTGGCACAGATTCCCATGAAACGCTTTGGGAAACCAGCAGAGGTCGCAGAGGTTGCAGTATTTCTTGCCAAGCAAGAGTACATGACAGGTCAGGTAATCGCCTTAGATGGTGGTTTGACGATGCAGTAAAGGAGTTTGTATGAAATTACATCGTGTTGTGGTGACAGGGTATGGGCTGACATCTCCGATTGGACACAGTCCAGAGGAGTTTTGGAAAAATCTGGAAGCAGGAAAAATCGGGATTGGTCCAATTACCAAGTTTGATACCAGTGAATACAGCGTGCATAATGCGGCTGAAATCAAGGATTTCCCTTTTGATAAGTATTTTGTAAAAAAAGATACCAACCGATACGATTGGTACTCCTTGTATGCTTTATATGCCTCTCTTGAAGCGGTGGAACATGCCAATCTTGAGTTGGAAAATCTTGATAAAGAACGTTTTGGGGTGATTGTAGCCTCTGGCATTGGAGGCATTCAAGAGATTGAAGAGCAAGTAATTCGACTTCATGAAAAGGGAGCTAAGCGGGTAAAACCGATGACCTTGCCCAAAGCCTTGCCTAATATGGCAGCAGGCAATGTGGCGATGAGGGTCGGAGCTGAGGGCATTTGTAAATCAGTCAATACAGCCTGTGCTTCATCAAATGATGCTATCGGAGAAGCCTTCCGAGCGATTAAGTTTGGTTTTCAGGATGTGATGTTAGTTGGAGGAGCAGAAGCCACGATTACTCCCTTTGCCATTGCTGGTTTCCAAAGTTTGACGGCCCTTTCTACAACAGAAGATCCAAAACGAGCTTCGATTCCCTTTGACAAGGAGAGAAATGGCTTTGTCATGGGAGAAGGTGCAGGGATGCTGGTCTTGGAAAGTTTAGAGAGTGCAAAGGCACGTGGGGCTAAGATTTTAGCAGAGATTGTTGGGTATGGCAATACCTGTGATGCCTATCACATGACCTCGCCTCATCCAGAAGGAAAAGGAGCAATTCGGGCGATTCGATTGGCTCTTGAGGAAGCAGAATTGGCTCCTAATCAAGTTGCTTACGTGAATGCACATGGAACGTCAACGCCTGCCAATGAAAAGGGGGAAAGTCAAGCAATTGTTGCGGCACTTGGAAAAGATGTGGCAGTTTCCTCAACGAAGTCGTTCACAGGTCATTTGCTCGGAGCTGCGGGTGCTGTAGAAGCTATTGCAACCATTGAAGCCATTCATCATAGCTTTGTGCCGATGACAGCAGGAACAACGGTCTTGTCAGATGATATTGAAGCAAATGTCATCTACGGGCAAGGAAAAGCACAGGAAATTCCGTATGCAATTTCCAATACATTTGGCTTTGGAGGTCACAATGCTGTGCTGGCCTTCAAACGCTGGGAGGATTAGATGAAGATCGATGATATCAAAGATTTGATGGCCCAATTTGACCAGTCAAGTCTGAGAGAATTTTCTTATAAACAAGAGGAATTTGAACTTACATTTTCAAAAAATGAAACGAAACTTCAACCCCTGCAGGAAGTGGAAAAAGTAGCAGTACCTCAATCAGGAGCTACAAACTCAGAGCTTTCTGAGCTTGTGGAGGCAACACCTAGCCAGGTAGAAGCGACGATGCCAGAAGGAGAAGTGGTAGAGAGCCCCTTGGTGGGGGTGGCATATTTAGCATCAGGTCCTGATAAACCAGCCTTTGTCCAAGTAGGTGATCGGGTTCAAAAAGGTCAAACGCTTCTTATTATCGAAGCTATGAAGGTGATGAACGAAGTTCCAGCACCGAGAGATGGAGTAGTCACAGAAATCTTGGTGGCAAACGAAGAGATGGTCGAGTATGGGAAAGGATTGGTGCGCTTAGCATGATGGATATTCGAGATATTCAAGACGCTCTTCCCCACCGCTATCCGATGCTCTTAGTGGATCGGGTGCTCGAGGTGACGGAGGATACCATTGTGGCTCTTAAAAATGTGACCATCAACGAACCATTTTTTAGTGGTCATTTTCCGTCCTATCCGGTTATGCCAGGTGTCCTTATCATGGAAGCTTTGGCTCAAACAGCCGGTGCTTTGGAGCTGTCCAAACCAGAAAATAAAGGGAAATTAGTCTTTTATGCAGGGATGGACAAGGTGAAATTTAAAAAGCAAGTCGTTCCAGGTGACCAACTCATCATGACTGCTCGTTTTGTAAAGCGACGTGGACGAATTGCGGTAGTAGAGGCTAAGGCAGAGGTAGATGGTGTTCTTGCTGCAAGCGGCATTCTGACCTTTGCCTTGGGAGAATAAAGGAGACATACTCGATGTTTCGTAAAATTTTGATTGCCAATCGAGGGGAAATTGCTGTTCGCATTATCCGTGCGGCTAGAGAACTGGGCATTAGTACCGTGGCGGTCTATTCAACGGCTGATAAAGAAGCTCTGCATGCTCTTTTAGCAGACGAGGCCATTTGTATTGGTCCTGCCAAATCTACGGATTCTTATCTCAATATCAATGCTATTTTGTCAGCGGCTGTGTTGACAGAGGCAGAAGCCATTCATCCAGGTTTTGGATTTTTAAGTGAGAATGCCAAATTTGCAACCATGTGCGAGGAGATTGGCATTCGATTTATTGGACCGTCTGGCCGAGTCATGGACTTGATGGGGGATAAAATCAATGCTAGGCAGCAAATGATGGCCGCTGGTGTGCCGGTTATCCCAGGCTCAGAAGGCGAAGTTTTAACAGCAGATGAGGCCGTGCTGGTTGCGGATGCTATTGGCTATCCGATTATGCTAAAAGCAGCTGCCGGAGGTGGAGGTAAGGGCATTCGCAAGGTGGAGCAGAAAGCAGACTTAAAAGAGGCTTTCGAGTCTGCTTCCAGTGAAGCCAAGGCTGCCTTTGGAAACGGAGCTATGTATATCGAGAAAGTGATTTATCCTGCTCGTCATATTGAGGTACAGATTTTAGCTGATCAAAAGGGGCATACGATTCACTTGGGAGAGCGAGATTGCTCCCTTCAGCGCAATAATCAAAAGGTGCTGGAAGAAAGTCCGTCTGTGGCGATTGGCCCTAGTCTGCGCAAGGCGATTGGGGATGTAGCTGTGCGAGCGGCTCAGTTTGTCGGTTATGAAAATGCAGGCACGATTGAATTTTTACTGGACGAAAGCAGTGGAAATTTCTACTTTATGGAGATGAACACACGGGTGCAGGTGGAACATCCCGTAACCGAATTTGTTACAGGTGTTGACATTGTAAAAGAGCAGATTCGCATTGCAGCAGGGCTGGACTTAGCACTTAGCCAAGAGGATATTGTTCTAAAGGGCCATGCTATTGAGTGTCGGATCAATGCGGAAAATCCTGCCCATAACTTCGCACCAAGTCCAGGGAAGATTTCAAACCTCTATCTGCCAAGTGGGGGTGTAGGTCTGCGTGTGGATTCAGCAGTTTATCCTGGTTACACCATTCCGCCGTATTATGATAGTATGATTGCCAAAATTATCGTGCATGGGGAAAATCGTTTCGATGCATTGATGAAGATGCAACGGGCTCTTTATGAGCTAGAAATTGACGGTATCGTGACCAATAGTGAGTTTCAGTTAGACTTGATTTCTTCTCCCAATGTGATTACTGGAGATTACGACACGGCTTTCTTGATGGAGAAATTTTTACCAAATTATCAAGCAGATCAGTAGAAATATTTATAGATAGTTTCCAAGTCTATGTAGGGAGTAATTGATAGAAAAAGGAGTGAAAATGGCTTTATTTGCTAAAAAGGATAAATATATTCGGATTAATCCCAATCGCTCGAATAGGCGTCCTCAAGTAAAGCCTGAGGTGCCAGACGAGCTATTTTCCAAGTGTCCAAGCTGCAAACATATCATTTACCAAAAGGATTTGGGCAGTGAGCGAATTTGTCCAAATTGCGACTATACCTTTCGAATTTCGGCTTATGAGCGATTAGCTTTGACGGTGGATGAGGGGACTTTCGAGGAATGGTTTACAGGTTTGGAAACCAAGGATCCTCTTTCCTTTCCTCGTTACCAAGAAAAAATTACAGCCATTCAAAAGGAAACGGGCTTAGATGAGGCAGTGTTGACAGGGATTGCCGAGATTGCTGGGCAGAAAACAGCCCTAGGTATTATGGATTCTAACTTTATCATGGCCAGTATGGGTACTGTGGTCGGAGAAAAAATCACTCGTTTGTTTGAAATTGCGACAGCAGAACAATTACCTGTAACTCTCTTTACCGCTTCTGGGGGTGCTCGGATGCAAGAAGGGATTATGAGTTTGATGCAAATGGCCAAAGTTTCAGCTGCTGTGAAACGCCATTCAGACGCTGGTTTGTTTTATTTGACGATTTTAACCGATCCGACGACTGGCGGCGTGACAGCCTCTTTTGCCATGCAGGGAGATATTATTTTGGCAGAAACACAGGCCTTGGTTGGCTTTGCAGGTCGTAGAGTGATTGAATCTACGGTTCGTGAACAATTACCAGATGATTTTCAAAAGGCTGAGTTTCTCTTGGAACATGGCTTTGTCGATGCCATTGTCAAACGTGGAGAATTGCGAGAAACCATCGGCCGTTTGCTGGCTTTTCATGGAGGTAAAAAATGACCAAGATTACTCGGATTATCAAAGAGGCGCGTGATCAGGCTCGTTTGACAGCTCTGGATTATGCTGAACTCTTGTTTGATGATTTTATGGAATTACATGGCGATCGCTCTTTTCGCGATGATGGTGCAGTTATCGGAGGTCTTGCTCGGTTGAATGGGCAAGCGGTGACCATTATCGGCATTCAAAAGGGACGTAACTTACAAGAAAATTTAAAACGAAATTTTGGTCAACCCCACCCAGAAGGCTATCGTAAAGCACTCCGCTTGATGAAGCAGGCTGAGAAGTTTGGGCGTCCTATTGTGACCTTTATCAATACTGCTGGAGCCTATCCAGGAGTGGGAGCCGAGGAGCGAGGGCAAGGAGAGGCCATTGCACGCAATCTTCTTGAAATGAGTAATTTGAGGGTGCCAATCATTGCTATTATCATTGGTGAAGGGGGCTCAGGTGGAGCTTTGGCTCTGGCTGTAGCTGACCGAGTTTGGATGTTAGAAAATTCCATTTATGCAGTTTTAAGTCCAGAAGGTTTTGCATCGATTTTATGGAAGGATGGCAGACGAGCAATGGAAGCCGCAGAATTGATGAAAATCACTTCCCATGAGCTGCTAGAGATGGCAGTTGTCGATCGTGTCTTTTCGGAGACAGGATTAAAGAGACAGGAATTGCTTGCAGATATCCAACAAGCCCTTATCGAAGAGCTAAAACATTTGTCGAGCCAATCCGTGGACGAATTACTTGAACAACGTTACGCACGTTTTCGAAAATATTAAAAAATGAGGAACAGGTAATTTCATTGAACTCGCCTGCTCTCATTTTTTATATTTATACTCAGTGAAAATCAAACGTAACCGCCCCATAACGAGGTATATTGAAAAAGTTCCAAAGTCTTGCTTGACTCTGGAACTTTTCTATTTGCAGTTGTTCTGAATTCGTTCAGTCCACGGTAAATAAGCCTCTAGAATCTCCTTTTTTGCGAGTGACTCCTCGTTTGGTAGATTGTCTAGAAGATAAGTGATGTATTTCTCTGAATCAAGACCATGCCTCTTAGCTGTCTCCAGTAAACTCAGGATAATGGCAGTTGCTTTAGCTCCCTCAAAACTTTGGGAAAACAACCAATTTTTCCGTCCCATGACCAAGGACTTAATAGCGCGTTCTGCTGCATTATTGGATAGAACCAAGCGGCCATCTTGAAGAACTGCCTTGAATAGTTCTTCATACTTAAGGCTATACTCTATCGCACGACCAAGTTTTGATCCAGGTAAAATAGATTGATTGCGGCACCAGTTGAAGAACTCGTCCATCAAAGGGGCTAACTCTGCCTGGCGTTTATGTAGTCGCTCTTCAGTAGAGAGGTCAACCCAGTCATTCTCCAAAGCAAATAAGCGGTCGCAATAGGCTAATCCCTTAGCACCCAAGGAAGTCCTGTCTGCCTTTTTAGGCGTCGCCTCGAAGAAGATCTTCTGACATGAGCCCAACAACCAACTAGCTGAGCTCGTTCTAACTGCCTATAGGCAGACCACATGTCACAATGGACATAGCCATTATAGTCTCTAAGAAACTCCTTCACAACCAAGCCACTCCGCCCTTTATCGTGATGATAAAGAGTGATGCCCTGTTCTTCATGCTTGCCAGATAAGAAGGTCCAGTAGAAGGTCAACTGGCTATCACTTTCTAAGACCCTGTAAGAAGTCTCATCCGCATGGAGAACAGGTTGTTCTAGTAATTTCTCGTGCAGAAGGTCATAAATCGGCTCGAAATAATACTGACTAGACTTGATGTGCCAGTTGGCGATTTCCTTCCGTGTGATTGGCAAGCCAAGCTTGTTCCAATCCTCTTCTTGGCGGTAGTTGGGGACCTTGAGATTGAATTTCTGGTGAATGGTGTGGGCAATAATGGAGGCTGACCCTAGGCTATGTGCCAAAGGAGCCTTAGGAACAGGAGCTTTGATAATCTTATCGTTAAGATTCTTCTGGCTACATGCTTGACATTTATAGGCATGTTGGACATGGTCAATCCGCTTCAATTGTGCAGGGATGAAGACCAACTCTTGCCGTTGGACGGTTGAGCCAATCTCTGTCAACTGACCGTGACAGTCTGGACAAGTGCAGTCTTCGCCTTTTAGTTCATGATGAACCATCTCTGGAGTAAACTGACTGAAAACAGCCTGACGAACTCCCTTAGTTTTCTTGCGTTGATAGGTAATCGTTTCTGTATCACCTGGGCAAGTCAGATTCTTCTTCAGGTAGGCTTTCCTCACCGAATAAGCTGAGCTGACCAGGTTGATACACAACCTTCTCTGATGACTTGCCATAAAGCTTTTGTGTCAGATAAGCTACTTGTTCACGAAGGAGAGCAAGTTCATTTGTGAGTTGTTGGTTAACAGCTGCTTGTTGTTTAATAATGGCTAATAGCTCTTTCATAGTCTCACCCTCCATTTTTCTTTATTATACCGAAAGAAAAGCCATGATTTCAATAGAAATCACGACTTTTTGTAGATTTTATTTTAGGACTTATCGAAAATCCCTTCATCAGCCAGTCTACTTGCTCGGAAGTGAGGGCTTTGACCTCATGTTCATCATTAGGCCAAGTGAGTTTGCCGTTTTCAAATCGCTTGTAAAGCAACCAGAAACCTTGTCCATCCCAATAAAGGGCCTTGAAACGGTCTTTGCGGCCGCCACAGAAGAGAAAAACTTGACTAGAAAAGGGATCAAGGTTGAACTGACTTTTTACCAGATAAGCCAGCGAATCAATCCCTTGACGCATATCGGTTTTGCCGCAAACCAGATAGACCTGCCCTAAATCACTGAGTTGGATGCTCATAAGTAAGTACCTTATTTAAAATAGTTTCCAGTGTTTCTTGATGAAGAGATTGGAACAAGCTTAGTTCAACTTTTCCAATACCCATTTTCAGTACCAGATCATTTCTGGATTTATGAGGAAATCGACGAGATTGTGGTGTTTTCAAGGGAATAATAGGTTGTGACATCAAAATAGCCTCCAGTTCTGTTTTCTGATAACAGTATACTAGAGGCGTGGAAAATATCATAGACACCTGGTTATGGGGCGGTTACAATCAAAGTCAGCATTTTTGCAACTTACTTAAATAGTTTGCTATTTTTTATTACTATCCATTGCATTTGCTGAAAAAGCATCCTATTTGCCCCACTTAGCCTGCTCTATTTTATAGCAAAAAATGACTACTTATAGATAAAATGCTATTTTTGAAATTAAATGAGTATTATCAAAAATCAAAATTAGCGTTTTTGAGACTTTCCTAGGTGGTTTGGACATAAATGTCCTCTTTTCTATTACTGTTCATTTCATTCACTGAAAAAGCATCACAACTTCATTCACCTAACTTGCTCTATTTTAGAGCACGGATAAATAGATATATGTAAAAGACCTGTTTTTGAAATTTAATGAGTATCATTCACCTTGCTGAACTCTAGTTCTACTTGTGGTTTTGTTTCATAGTCGGATTTTGATTTTTGCCGAGTGTTAAATGAAAAGTTCATATCCTATGCCCATATTGGTCTAAAAAATAGATTGAGTAAGCCTCAACCTATTTTTATCTATAAACGGTCTTATTTCGGTGCAATGACTTCTGCGCCACCCATGTATGGTCGAAGGACTTCTGGAATAGTCACAGAGCCGTCTGCGTTTTGGTAGTTTTCAAGAATAGCAGCGACAGTACGACCCACAGCTAGTCCTGAACCGTTTAAGGTATGAAGGAGTTTGACCTTACCATCTGCCTCATCACGGTAGCGGATTTGAGCACGGCGTGCTTGGAAATCTTCTGTATTAGAACAGCTAGAAATTTCACGGTAGGTATTTTGAGCAGGAATCCAGACTTCTAAATCGTAGGTCTTCGCAGCGGAGAAGCCCATGTCGCCTGTGCAAAGAGCAAGAACACGGTAAGGAAGTCCTAATTTTTGAAGGATGTTTTCTGCGTTGGCTGTCATTTTTTCTAGTTCTTCGTAAGATTCTTCTGGTTTGGCAAATTTGACCATTTCAACTTTATGGAATTGGTGTAGGCGAATCAAACCACGGGTATCACGACCAGCAGAGCCAGCTTCTGAACGGAAGGATGGGCTCATAGCGGTGAAGTAAATAGGCAAGTCTTTGCCGTCTAAAATTTCATCACGGTAGTAGTTGGTAAGCGGCACTTCCGCTGTTGGGATAAGGACAAAGTTGGTTTGGTCTAGTTCAAAGGTATCTTCCTTGAATTTTGGATATTGCCCTGTGCCAAACATTGAATCATGGTTGACCATGTAAGGAGTGATGATTTCTTGATAGCCTTCAGCAATATGCTCATCGAGCATGAAGTTATAGAGGGCACGTTCCAAGCGAGCACCGAGGTTCTTGTAGAAGAGGAATCGAGCGCCGGTTACCTTAGCTCCACGCTCCCAGTCAAGAATATCCAAGTCCTCCCCAAGATCCCAGTGAGCTTTTGGTTCAAAGTCGAATTCGCGTGGTGTTCCCCAACGACGAACTTCAACATTTTCTTCTTCATCTGCCCCAACTGGTACGCTATCATGTGGCGTATTTGGTAAGATGACGAGAATGGCTTGCAATTCTTCGTCGATGGCAAGGAGTTCAGCATCGAGCTCCTTGATCGTTGCAGAGAGGGTTTGCATAGCTGCAATCTTATCGTCCGCATTTTCCTTGTTGCGTTTTGCTTGGGCAATTTCAGCGGATACGGTATTGCGTTCAGCTTTTAGCTCCTCTACCTTGACCAAGACCTCACGGCGTTTGGCATCGAGTTCCTTGATGTGAGCGAGGGTCTCAGTTGCTACTCCACGGGTTGCAAGTTTTGCAGCGACACCGTCAAAATCGGCACGAATACGTTTGATATCTAACATGTTCTTCCTCCTATAAAAAATACACCCATGAACGTGTTGGAGTGACAGAGCCACGGTTCCATCCAACTTCACATGAGTGCACTTGTTTTTGTATGAAAATAAATGAAACGGTAGAATTTCATATCCCTTGCTTATCTGCTCACAGCGACCGCAGACTTTCTGAAAAACGCCTGATACTACTTATCCGTTGCAATTATTATACTTGATTTTTCACTTTTTTGCAAATAGATTTTTAAAAAAGTGACCGATTGTTTGCAAAAGAGTGGGTAATTTGATGACTTTTTCATTGCCGATATGGCTTCTAGCATGTTTGAGAATGCTACCAGCATCTTTGGAGGCAAAGAGGAATTTCCCACTGTCTGTAAAAACTTGGAAATGCCGACTGACCGTTTTTCCAGAGACGTTTGCACCAATTTGTAGAACATTTTCCCAAGGGATTTGGATATAGTCTTCCACATTGGCATCGGCGTAGAATTCTAGAGCCTTGTCACCAACTAAAAATTTGCCGACCTTTCCTCCAATTCCGAGGTAAGAGACACCAGTTGTCTGAAATTCAACGGTTTTATTTTGTGATTGTGCCATGATGATTCCTTATCGTTCTTGTTTTCTCTATTATACCACATTTATAGATTGGATTTATTTCCAGTTTCTGAGGTTTGCTTGCTATCTTGTCGATAGTTGGGATGAAAAACACTAAAAGAAGGCCGGAACCTTCTTCTAGTAGAATTCATGTTTACATGATACCTGCTACACGAGCAAGGATACCAACGATAAAGAGGCCAATGATGATGGTGATTGGAGACACTTTTTTCTTCAACAACCACATACATAGGAAGGTAAGGAGCAAGTTCATGAATCCTGGGATCAAGCCATTCAAGTTATCTTGGAAGGTTGTGACCTTAGTAGGAGTTTGTGAAAGTCCTTGACCAACTTGTTCAAAGGCTTGGCGAATTCCTTCGCTGCCTGCTGGCAATTTATCCCATTCAATGAAAGCTCCTTTGGCAAGCGGTACTTCAGAGACATTGAAGGTAAAGTTGATAGATACCCAACGTTGTGCGAGAACCGCAAGGATAAACATCCCAAGGATAGAAGCACCTTTTGTGATGTCTTGGAGGATACCGCCAGACATGTCTTTGGTGATTTCAGAACCAGCTTTGTAGCCGATTTCTTGTGTGTACCATAAGAAGGACATACGGATCAAGTTCCAAGCAACAAAGAAGATAATTGGTCCGATGATATTTCCTGAAAGGGCAAGAGAGGCACCAAGAGAGCCGAGGATTGGACGAACAGTAAACCAGAAGACTGGGTCACCGATACCAGCAAGAGGCCCCATCATCCCGATTTTCACCCCTTGAATAGCAGCATCGTCAATATCTGCTCCATTTGCACGTTCTTCTTCAAGAGCAAGTGTTACCCCGATGATAGGAGCAGCAACGTATGGGTGCGTATTGAAGAATTCCATGTGGCGTTTGAGAGCCGCAGCTTGATCTTCTTTACTAGTGTAGAGTTTTTTAAGGGCAGGGACTAAAGAGTAAGCCCAACCCAAGTTTTGCATACGCTCGTAGTTCCAAGAAGCTTGAAGGAATTGAGAACGCCACCATACTTTTTTACGGTCGTTTACGGAAAGTTGTAATTTTTCTGACATTGTAAATCTCCCTTCTTAGTAGTCTTCTAGGATATCGCCGATTGGATCGTTAGAGCTAGCTCCTCCGCCACCATTTCCACCTGTTTTTGAAAGGTGAAGGTAGATAAGGGCGATGGCCACACCAAGGGCACCAAAACCAATCAAAGTGATGTCTGTTACGGCAGCAAGTACGAAACCAATAGCAAAGAAAGGCCATACTTCGCGAGTTGCCATCATGTTGATAACCATGGCAAAACCAACGGCTACAACCATACCACCACCGACTTGCATACCACCTTTGAGCCATTCAGGCATCAACTCAAGCATAGCTTGTACGGACTCAGCTGGAATAGCAAGAAGAAGAGCAGCAGGAACAGCGATACGAAGTCCTTGAAGAGAGAGAGCGATTAAGTGGTAACGCTCAAGAGCAGCAAAGTTTCCTTTTTCAGCAGCCGCATCAGCTCCGTGCACAAGAGCGACAGAAGCAGTACGAACGAGCATGGTAAGGAAAAGACCTGCGATTGCAAGAGGAATCGCAATTCCTTGAGCAACACTGATAGCTCCTTGTGAGAAGTCGCCACCTTTAATCAAGATGATTGCAGCTGCAACAGAAGCAAGGGCAGCATCCGGTGCAACAGCAGCTCCGATATTTGCCCAACCAAGGGCGATCAATTGGAGAGCTCCTCCAAGCATAACCCCAGCAGTAAGGTTACCAGTCACAAGTCCGATAAGGGTACAAGCAACGATTGGTTGGTGAAATTGGAATTGGTCGAGGATTCCTTCCATACCAGCAAGGAATGCGACTACAACGACCAAAATCATTGAGATAAATGACATGTTGTTATCCTTTCATATAAAAATAGAAATATATAAGGTTGATGTTCTAAATGATTTTTTCGAACAAATCAGATGACTGACTATTGGACATTTGCTTTGCTAATCAGGTCAAACAAATCTTTTTTAGAATCATTTGGTACTTTACGAACGTCAAATTCAACGCCAAGGTCACGCAATTTTTCAAAGGTTGCAACGTCATCTTTGTCCATAGAAAGGACGTTGTTGACCATGGTTTTACCAGTTGAGTGAGCCATAGAGCCGACGTTCAATGTTTTCACAGGAACTCCACCTTCAATCGCACGAAGAGCGTCTTGAGGAGTTTCAAACAAGATGAGGGCATGGGTATTTCCAAAGCGTGGGTCTTTTGCTACTTCAATCAATTTTTTGATTGGCACGACATTGGCTTTGACATTTCCTGGTGCAGCTTGCTTGATTAACTCTTTCCGAAGGGTATCTGCTGCAACTGAGTCAGAAGCAACGATAATACGATCCGCTTTTGAGTCAGGAGTCCAAGCCGTTGCGACTTGACCGTGCAAGAGACGTGTATCGATACGAGCAAGATTGATTTTAAGCTTGCCATCTCCGATAACAGTGCCTTCTGGAATCGCAGCCTGTGCTACGACAGCTTGTGCTGGAGCACTAGATTCTTCGATAGGATTTAGTTCCTCAGGAAGAGCTTTGATACCATCTTTTGCTTCTTTGATGATATTCGCAGCAACTGCATCAACACCTGCATTTGCATCCATCATGCGTTCTGTGTAGGCTTGGATTAACATTGGTAAATTCAAGCCAGTGATGATTGCGAATTTACGATCTGGATTTTCACCCATTACTCGGCTAGCCTGGTTAAATGGAGAGCCACTCCATAAGTCTGCCAAGACCAAAACTTCGTCATTCGCATCAAAAGCAGCCACGGCAGCATTAAACTTTGCGTACAAATCATCTGGACCTTCATTTGGCATGAAAGTTACAACTTGAACTTTCTCTTGCTCACCAAAAATCATGGAGCCAGATTGATGAATGCCCGCAGCAAATTCACCATGGCTTGCAATAATGATTCCGATACTCATTATTGTCTTTCCTCCTTTAAAATGTTTGACCTAAGTTTTAAGAAAACTTTAAGACTTACTAAGTATAAAACGTTTTCAAAAAAATTGCAAGTCTTTTACTAAAAAAGTAAAAATTTTGAAAATTTTTCTGATTGAAAATAGTTAAAAAATAGATAGATAAAGAATTCGAGATATATTATAATATGAACATATTTTCAATTTTGTTTGATTTTTTCATGATTTTTGAAAGGAAATGAAAAACAGGGCTGTAAGCTGACAACCCTGTGTAGTTAGATAAATAAGCAAAATTAGTGAGTAAAGTCAAGTACCATTCGACCTTGAATAGTTCCCTCAGCCATTTCGTCAAAGACAGCAGGAGCGTCTTCCACTGGACGAGTTTGAACGACGGGAACAACCAAGCCTTCGGCTCCGAATTGGAAGGCTTCTTCGAGATCTTTACGAGTACCAACAAGAGAACCAACGACTTGAATGCCATCAAGGACAGTTTTGACAATGCTGAGATCCATCATTTCAGATGGAAGACCAACGGCTACGACACGACCACCAGCACGGACACTGTCGACCGCTTGGTTAAAGGCTACTTTTGATACGGCAGTTACGACAGCTGAATGAGCACCGCCTGTCTTTTCTTGGATAAGACCAGCCACATCTTCCACCTCACGTCCGTTGATGACGATATCAGCGCCGACTTGTTTGGCTAATTCTAATTTATCATTGTTAATATCAACAGCGACAACATGGGCATTGAAGACTTTTTTCGCGTATTGAACGGCTAGATTTCCAAGTCCTCCTGCTCCAAAGATCACAATCCATTGACCTGGGGTGAGTTGAGCCTCCTTGATGGCTTTATAAGTCGTTACGCCGGCACAAGTGATAGAGCTTGCTTGGGCTGGATCGAGGTTTTCAGGGACTTTGACCGCATAGTCAGCTGTTACGATACATTGCTCAGCCATTCCTCCATCAACAGAGTAGCCAGCATTTTTTACAGTACGGCAGAGTGTTTCACGACCTGTATTACAATATTCGCAGGCACCACAACCTTCAAAGAACCAAGCTACACTGACACGATCGCCGACTTTCAAACTTTTCACATCTGGAGCGATTTCTTTGACAATCCCGATGCCCTCATGTCCGAGGATACGACCAGGAACTTGGCCAAAGTCACCGTGAGCTACGTGAAGGTCTGTGTGGCAAACACCACAGTATTCAATTTCGACCAGAGCTTCGCCAGCTTCTAGTGGACGCAGTTCTTTTTCAACAACTTCTACACCAGTAGATTCGGGATTTACAACAACAGCTTTCATAACGGTTCCTCCAATTTGTTTTGATATGTTCATTATATCACAAACTTTTTGAAAAAGCAAACGGTTGCAAAAATTATATTTTATGTTTTAATCACTTGACATGCGAGATGAAAGTGCTATAATATGACTGAAAAGCCGATTTAGCTCAGTTGGTAGAGCAACGCACTCGTAACGCGTAGGTCGTAGGTTCGAGCCCTATAATCGGCATATTTTATGACTTATATTAAAGTTGGATAACCGTAGAAATTATCAAATGTTACGATAGTGATGAAAAATACCTTTTGGCAAAGGAAATTTTGGCGGATTTACAGGAATGGTTTGGAATTCCAGAGAGTAGCGAGGCTTATTGCCAAGAGGCACGAAAGCTTCCTATGAGGGTCGTCTATGAGCATAATTAGACAGTGGGTTTCATCACTCTTTCTTATCCAAGTCCTGATTGTGCAGAAATTCACTGTATGGCACTCAAGAAAAATAGGCACCGTCGTGGAGTTGGACGCAGGCTGTTAGCTGTTTTAGGGGAGCGGGCTAAGAAAAGTGTTTGTTTTTACAGGTGAAAACTGTGGCTAAGGGCTGCTATGAAGCCTATAATCAGACGAACGCGTTTTATCAAGCTATGGGATTTTATTTGCTAGAGATTTTTCCGACCTTGTGGGCAGAGTATATTCCGTGTGCTATTTATGAGAAATATCTTACAAGCAGTCATCGGATTGCTTTTTCTATTTTTATCAGCAATAAATTAGATAAGGATTGCGGTTGTGAAACATCCAATCCTTTTTCTATGCTCACCCCAACCACTTACTGGCTATTTTTAACCACTTACGTAGAACCTCTTGTATTGTGTCGATGGGGTGCTATAATGGTAGCAAAGGATGAAGCAGTGAGAGGGGGGATCTGTGTGCGGATTCGTGTAGAGTTAGATGAGACATTGTCGGAGACGGAGGTGGTGATTCGGACGGCGCAATTTGGAGAGGAGCTGGCCCTCATTCAGAGAAGTTTACAGCAGATGATAGCAAAGCCTCTTATTTTTTACAAGGGCACGAGCGAATACTTCTTGAGAGTGGAGGAGATTCTCTTTTTTGAAACAGATGGCAGTAAAATCTTTGCACATTCTGCCGAGGATGCCTACGAGGTAAAGCTTAAACTGTATGAATTGGAGGACTACTTGCCCTATTATTTCTGTCGCATTTCCAAGTCCACTATTGCCAATACTCAAGCGATTTATTCGCTAGACAAGTCCTTTTCAGGAACTAGTCGAATCAGTTTCTACAAAACCCATAAGCAAGTGCATGTATCACGGCACTATTACCAATTGCTAAAAGAAAAATTACGAGAAATGAGGTAGGATATGAAAAAAAATATAGTTGGAATTCTTTTTCTGCTGTTAGCGGTGACGATTTTAATTGGAGGTTTTTGGTGGAAGGATTTTCAGATAACTATCTGGCTTTGGGCTTGGGTAGCTTTTACAGCTTATGTGGCGATAAAGCACTTGCTGCAGAGAGATTTTATTGTGACAGGAATATTTGGCTTGCTCTGCATTTTTGCCCTTAATAGCACTTATCGATTTTTACCGATTGAAAACTCTGTTTTAATCCTTACGACCATCTGTGCAGTGATTGGTCTTAATATCCTCTTTAAACCCCAAAAATGGCAGAAGAGATTGAGAAAAAGAAGTTTTCAAGAGGCAAGCTCTGGTAATCATGTGGAAGTTTCCTTTGGTTCGACGACCAAATACATCAGTGATGACGCTTTTAGAGAGGGTAGTGCGGATGTCTCATTTGGAGATGCGACAGTCTACCTAGATAATGCTAATATAATAGAAAACAGAGCACAATTTGTAGTAGATGTTTCTTTTGGTAATCTCACACTTTACATTCCTAGAATTTGGTGTGTAGATTTACGAGTGGATAATTCTTTTGGAGCTGTTGATTACAGACCAGTAGATGGAGTTTTTGAGAAAACTCTTTTAGTCACAGGTGATGTTTCCTTTGGACATTTGGAAATTATCTATATTTAATAAAAAATGAGGTTATCCCCTTGCCAAGCGTTCTTTTTTTTGGTAGAATAGTTTGGTATGTGGTGCTAGCACATCCGTAATATTTGATCAAATGAGGAGGAATACACATGGCTAAAGTATGTTATTTTACAGGTCGTAAGACTGTATCAGGAAACAACCGTTCACATGCGATGAACCAAACAAAACGTGCGGTAAAACCAAATCTTCAAAAAGTAACTGTTTTGATTGATGGAAAACCTAAAAAAGTTTGGGCTTCAGCTCGTGCCCTTAAATCAGGCAAAGTAGAACGCGTTTAAAAAACAGCCCGATGGGGTTGTTTTTTGCTAGTAAAGGGAGGTCTCTAGGACCTCTTTTTTACAAGCTGAGCGGTGCTGGATGAGTTTAGGCTGACGGGGTGATTTTAGTATCTAGTGCTGATTTTCCAATAAAATCCGCCTAGACACGTTCCTTTTTTACAGCTTGCTTAAAATATGGTAGAATAAAGTATAAAATAATTGAGGTACAAATAATGACTGTAAAAATCAATACAAAAGATGGTCAAATTGAACTAACAGATGATGTCATTGCGACAATTGTTGGAGGAGCTGCGACCGAGATTTTTGGTGTGGTGGGAATGGCGAGCAAAAATGCGCTTAAAGACAATTTCCAAGCGCTTCTTCGTCGTGAAAACTTCTCAAAAGGTGTGGTTGTGAAAACAACGGAAGAAGGCAGCATTGCAGTGGATGTTTATACCGTCTTGAGTTATGGCACAAAGATTAGCGAAGTGTCAAAAAATATCCAAGAACGTGTTAGATTTAGCCTCGAAAACCAATTGGGCATTACAGCCGATACGGTCAATGTCTATATCCAAAATATCAAAGTTGTAGGAGAATAATTGTGTCAAAAATTACTACGAGTTTATTTCAAGAAATGGTGCAGGCGGCATCCACTCGCTTAAATAAACAAGCTGAATATGTCAATTCTTTGAATGTTTTCCCCGTTCCAGATGGCGATACGGGGACCAATATGGGCATGACCATCGAAAATGGAGCAAAAGAGGTTTCAAATAACTCAGCATCAACGGTTGGTCAGGTAGCTAGCATTTTTGCAAAAGGGTTGTTGATGGGTGCACGGGGAAATTCTGGGGTGATTACTTCTCAGCTTTTCCGCGGTTTTTCTCAAAGTGTCAAAGAAAAAGAAGAATTGGATGGAAAAGACTTGGCACTCGCTTTCCAATCAGGTGTGGAAGTGGCTTACAAGGCTGTCATGAAACCTGTTGAGGGAACGATTTTGACCGTTTCTCGTGGAGCAGCGATTGGAGCTAAGAAAAAAGCTGATCAAACCAATGATGCAGTTGAAGTGATGAAAGGGGCACTTGAGGGGGCGAAAACAGCTCTTGCCAAGACTCCAGACATGCTTCCAGTGCTGAAAGAAGTTGGTGTGGTGGACTCAGGTGGTCAAGGGCTAGTCTTTATCTATGAAGGATTTTTGTCTGCGTTAACTGGGGAGTATATCGCTTCTGATGATTTTGAAGCAACGCCTGCCACGATGACAGAGATGATCAATGCAGAGCACCACAAGTCTGTAGCAGGGCATGTTGCGACTGAAGATATCCAATTTGGCTACTGTACAGAGATCATGGTAGCTCTGGGTCAAGGGCCAACCTATGTCAAAGATTTTGACTATGATCATTTCAGAAACTACCTCAATGATCTTGGGGATTCGCTTTTGGTAGTTAATGATGATGAGATTGTCAAGGTCCATGTTCATACAGAGGATCCAGGACTTGTCATGCAAGAAGGTCTGAAATACGGAAGTCTTGTCAAGGTCAAGGTCGACAATATGCGCAATCAGCATGAAGCACAAGTTCAAAAAGAAGAAAAAGCTGTGAAGCCAGCAGAAGAAAAAGAGTATGCTATTATTGCAGTTGTAGCCGGAGATGGGTTAGCAGAGATTTTCAAGGCTCAGGGAGCTGATTATATCATCTCTGGTGGACAGACTATGAATCCTTCGACAGAAGATTTTATCAAGGCTGTTGAGCAGGTCAATGCTCGCAATATCATTATTTTGCCAAATAACAAAAATATCTTTATGGCAGCGCAGTCAGCAGCAGAAGTATTAGAGCAGCCGACGGCAGTGATTGAAACGCGGACCTTGCCACAAGGATTGACAAGTCTTCTTGCCTTTGATGAGACTAAGTCTATCGAGGAAAATCAAGAGCGGATGTCAGCTTCGCTAGAGGATGTCGTGAGTGGTAGCATTACCACAGCCGTTCGCGATACGACGATTGATGGGCTAGATATTCATGAAAACGATAATCTTGGCATGGTAGATGGTAAGATTGTCGTGTCAAATCCAGATATCAAGGAATCCTTGCGTGAAACCTTCAGCAAGATGTTAGATACGGACAGCGAAATTGTAACCATTTATGTGGGAGAAGAAGGCAGCGAAGAATTGGCCAATGAAATCTCTCAAGATATTATGGAGCAATTTGAAGATGTGGAAGTGGAAATCTACCAAGGCGGACAGCCAGTTTATCCATATCTCTTTAGTGTAGAATAAGACAATTGACAAAGCAGGATAGGCGTGACTATCAGCTTTGTCTTTTCTTTTGAAAAAGAGTTTCTATGAGTGATAGATTGTATCATACTCGTCAAAAATCAAAATCTGACGGGCTAACTCAGCTAACTTTTGTTATCCCTGCGGTTTCGTTGCCTGGTCAGAGTTTGATTTTAAAGAGTATCAGATGTGTTTTTACTAGTATCTACGATGCTTATCTAAACAAAGTAGGAAAGCAAGAAGAGTTAGCTCAAGTCATTTATTGGCTGATGGGGGATGATGAGAAGAGTTTGATCGAAAAACTTTGTCGGGGTGTTTCCGTACGCGATTTTTTCTTCATTTTCCAATCTCCATCCAGATGCGAGTAAAATCAGAGAGAAACTCTGTGGCGTGCAGATTGAAACGATTGTAGATTTGACGATGCGACGCATTTGATACTTGGATAAGGTGGTGGACGAGCTGGTAAAAGAGAAGGATTTGCAGTCTATTTTTCATCGAAAATGAGCTGAAAAGTCTATCAGAGTGCTAGATTTGACAAGTTTAGCCTAAAATGATATGCTCAATGGGGAGAGGAGAATAGTATGAAAAAAGTTATTCCTTTAGTCTTATTGGGCTGGATGTGTTTGACGGGCTGTTTTTTGAATGCCAAGGGAAAAAATAGTTTAAAGACTTCTTCTAGTCAGGAGACCAGTTTATCGAAAACGGCAGAATCTTCAAGTACAGAAGAATTGCAAGAGATGGTGACACGTACCTTTGCAGGTGAGGTTAATGGCACCACTCGTCAAGATATGATTACTTATCAAGGGAAGAAAATTCTTCATCTGAAATTGAAACTGATTGGCAATCTTCCAGAAAATATGAGGGCTGTTGCTGATAATTTGACATTGGAACAGCTGCGACAGGTCTTTCAAGAAGGAGTCGAAAAGAATGAGGCTTACCAGTCAGTAGCTGCGATGGAAGGGGTGAATGTCCTTTACCAGATTACAGAAGATAGGCGACTGCAAGCTGATATTGATTTGGATATTGATAAAATGGATACCAGTCAGTTGAAATCCTTGCCGATGTTTAGTGATATTCCTTTGAAAGAAATCCAGGAAATGTCCCCAGTGACCTATATTGCTGGTCTAAAAGTGATTGGTCTTAGTGAGGTGACAGACGATTCAGCTGTAGAAAAAGGAGAAGGTCAATGAAACGATTAGGGATGCTTCTCGTATTTTCATTTTTAATGCTTGGTGCTTGTAGTTCTAAGCTTGAGCAGGTGAAACCGTCAGTGCAGGCCGAAGAAGTGACGCGAGTTTTTAAGGGGACGGTCAAAGGTCTGGAAGAAGAGGCAAAAGTCACGAGCAGAGGCTCGAAAGTCTTGACTTTGGATCTTATCGTTGAAAGGCCTTTGAGTGAGCAGGAAAAAGAGTATATTACCCGCTTGGATGCAACGGAAGTTCTTGCTTTAATTGAGGCAGGACTTGACCTGCAGGGAGAATTTGAACGTTTGCAAGCCTTGGAAGGATTTGATTTGACCAGTGAATTGACCGACCAGCAAGTTTTTCGCTTGACCCTCCATTTTGATATGGAAACCTTAAATCTCAAGGAAGCTCGTCAGTCAGAGCTTTTGAAAAAATTTGATTTGGATCAATTGATGAATGTTACAGCCGACGATTTAATCGAAAGTCTGAAAGACGAAGGCCTAGTAGAAGTCCACTAACCCATTCTCTTCGAGCAATCGAAGGGAATTTTTTTATGACATTTGTCACATTTTTCCATGACAAATCTATCTAGTGAGAAAAAGGGAGAAGGCGTATACTGGCTATAAAGAGAAAAGGAGAATGAGACAGTAGATTGTAAAAGTCATTGTCCTAACCCTTGCAGGAGTTGCTACCTATCACTTTATAGGGCGACAGTTTGAAGGAGGTTTCCCGTGGGAAGTCTATGCCACTCTTGGGATTGCTGTTTATATATTCGATCAGATGAGTTAGTTGTTCAAGAAACTCATGAAATTACAAAAGGAGGATAAGTAAATGAAACGTTTTTTGCTAGGATTGGTTGTCGTTGTTCTCACAGGGATTCTGAGTATCGTTGGACTACGAATGTGGAACGACCGACAGTATCAACAAAAGGAAATGGGAAGTCTATCTCATTATCGCAATCCCCAAGATATTTCCCTATATAATACGACTATTGAGGGGGTCACGATCGAGCATATTGAAGGAAACTATCTCAATGGCTTTTCCTTGAAACCGAAACTTCGCAAGCATGAGGGAGTCATCGTCACATTTGGTGGTTCGGAGGGAAGTCCAGCCTATGAAAGAGCTGTAATGTTAGCCCAAAACGGCTATAGGGTCTTAGCCTTGTTCTTCTTTGGTATGCCCAATCAGCAGGAGACCTTGGTCGATGTACCAGTTGAGTATTATGAAGAAATGGAAACCTATATCCGTAAAGATTTAGGAGAGCTAGGACCTATTACCTTGATTGGGGCTTCAAAAGGAGCAGAGTATAGTCTTCTTCTGGCTTCTTTATATGATTCGATTGATCATGTGGTGGCTTATGCGCCCTCGAGCTATGTCTTTGCAGGATTGGATTTTCAAAATATTTCGTCATCTTGGTCACAAGCAGGAAAACCGATTCCCTACGTTGATATGACTAAGGCAGGTTCTCTTGCTTTGTTTTGGGATTTCGTGACCAAATCACCTATCTCTTACTTGAAACTGTATCAGACAGCAGTTGATATAGATGAAGAGCGAGCAATGAAACGGATTCCAATTGAGAAAGCTAAAGCAGATATCGTGTTATTTGCAGGAGGGGATGATCAAGTGTGGGAAAGTGGCAAGATGGTAGAGGAGATAAAGGCTCGCCGACCAGATAAGACGATGGTGCACCTTTATCCAGAAGCAGGGCATATATTTATTGGAAATGGCGTAGCTGATGCAGGTGGAATGTATATGAAGGTTGGAGGAACGGAAAAAGCTAACCGAGAAGCGAGAGAAGATAGCGACCGTCGCCTACTTTCGTATTTAGCGAGCTGGCATGCACCAATTGAAAATCAGTAATTCTTTTTTAAAATTTAGGCAAAAGCTGTTATAGTGAAAATGAGTCAAATTACAAAAGGAGGTCAGAAATGAGCATGATTGAAGTCAAAAATATCTCAAAAACGATAAAGGAAAAACAGGTTTTGCGAGATATTTCCTTTGAAATTGGGGAGGGTGAGTGTGTTGCTCTAATTGGGCCAAATGGTGCTGGAAAGACAACGTTGCTGTCTTGTTTACTGGGAGATTGGTTTGTGACAAGTGGCAGTATTCACATTCAGGGGCGTCAGGTAGCAGACCCAGCTTTGAAAAAGGTAGTGGGGATTTTGCCACAGGAAAATGCTGTTCCGACCGATCTCAGGGTCAGCGAATTGATAGCCTTTTTTCAGGAAATTTACCCCAATTCCTTGTCGAATCAGGAAATTGATGCTCTGTTGCGTTTTTCTCCTGAGCAGAAACAGCAACTGGCTGCGAAATTGTCTGGCGGTCAGAAGCGTTTATTGTCCTTTGTTTTGACCTTGATTGGTCGTCCGTCCATTCTCTTTTTAGATGAGCCAACAACGGCTATGGATACGTCAACCCGCCAGCGTTTCTGGGAGATTGTTCATGACTTAAAAGAAAAGGGGGTAACCATTGTGTATTCTTCCCATTATATCGAAGAAGTTGAGCATACAGCAGACCGTATCTTAGTCTTACACCAAGGACAGCTTTTGCGGGATACGACTCCTTTTAAAATGCGCTCTGAGGAGCGGGAAAAGCAATTCACTATTCCAAAAGAGTATCGAGCGGTGGTGGAATCGTGGGAGAATATCTATGGCATGGAAGCAAGTCATGATCGTCTCCGTTTTATGACCAAGGAAGCAGATGTAGTCTGGCAAGCGTTACAGGAAGTCAACTGCCCAATCATGGAGATTGAAATGACCAATAAGACCCTACTCAATACCCTATTTGATACGACCAAGGAGGAAGCATAATGAAAGCTCTGTTAAAAATTGAATACCTCTTAACCAAGCGAAATGCCTTTGGCTTTATTATGGGAATTGGCATGCCTGTCCTCTTTTTCCTTTTGTTTTCTTCCATATTTGATTCTCCCTATGAGGATGCTACTCTGCTTACGAGAAATTATTTACTGACGATGACGGCTTTTAGCATGAGTAGTTTTGGCTTATTTAGCTTTCCTAGTATGCTGGAAGAGGATGTGAGAAATCGCTGGATCTTGCAGATTCAGCATTCTCCCGTTCCCCTTTCCCAGTATTACCTTGCCAAAGTGCTAAATGTCTTGGTTTCGTTTGTCATCTCGATTATGGTCAATTTTGCAGTTGGGGCAATTTTTCGAGATGTAAGAATGACAACGGAACAGTGGCTGGTATCAGCCCTCTTATTGCTTGCAACCAGCATGGTTTATTTGGCGATTGGGCTTGCCTTGACACTCTTTAAAAATCGGCAAACGTTGTCTGTTGTTGCCAATCTCTTGTATTTTGTGCTAGCGATTTTTGGTGGTAGTTGGCTGCCCTATGAAGCTCTTCCTGACTGGATGCAGTCGGTAGCTCATTTTACCCCATCTTACTATGCCAATCAACTAGTCCTCCGCTATATCAACGACCATCATCTGCAAGTCACCTCTTTACTAATGGTCTTATTGTATACTATAATAATAACAGGTCTAGCCTTGGTGCTAAAAAAGAAACAGGAAGTGAGATAAGGTGAGATTACTGCATAAGTTCAAACAAATCCATATCATGTACTATGTATCCTTGCTGTACTTGGTTTTTCCCTTTTATTATTCGCTAAGCGGTGGCTATCCATTTTATATCTTTTGGTTGACGATTTTGTTTATCGTTGCTTATCTTGGTATTGTGATGATGGAACATCCGCTGGTAGTCAACCTCTTTTGGCTCTATCTCTGCTTTTATGTGGTTTTCGTTACCTTTAATGGAAGCCCCAATATTTCTATGTTCAATTTTTTCCTATCGAATATTTTGGTCTGGCGTTTTGGGGACGATAAGCTGATAGGGTTTCGCTATATGAGCTTTTATCTTGTATTCCTCGCCACCCTCTACCCTGTTCTGGCTGATACAGATGTTGCCACACAAATTTTTCTCTTAATTATGGATATGGTCTGCCTAGGGATGTTGTATGCCATGAGGCAGATCATCAAGCAAACAAAGATTGAACAGGAATTAACAGCAAAAAATGCCTCTATCAACCTGCTTTTAGCAGAAAATGAACGCAATCGGATTGGGCAAGATTTACACGATACCTTGGGGCATGTCTTTGCCATGATGAGTGTCAAGAGTGAGTTAGCCCTGACCCTTATGGAGCATGGAGCCTATGAAAAGGCACAAAAAGAAGTACAGGACTTGCGGGATATTGCCAAAAATTCGATGCAGGAAGTCAGAGAGATTGTCCAAGCCGTAAAAGTACACAGTCTTGAAGAAGAGTTGCAGATTTTAGGAAATATGCTTGAGCTGGCAGGGATTGCCTTGACCATTGAGAAAGAAGAAATAGCAATTGGTCGAGAACAAGAAACCGCTTTGACCATGGCCCTGCGTGAATTGGGGAATAACCTTATCAAGCACAGTCAAGCAAGCAGTTGCCGCATTCAGTTGAGTGAAAAAGACGGCTGGGTGCGAGTTTTAGTAGAAGATAACGGGATTGGTTTTGAGCAGGTGACGGGTGAGGAGTTGCACTCCATTCGTGACCGGCTCATTCGCTATCAAGGCAGGATGGAAATCATTTCTAGCAAACAGCCGACACAAATTCAGCTAGACATTCCAAAAGGAGACAAAGATGAACATACTCGTTGCTGAAGACCAAAGCATGTTGCGGGACGCCCTCTGTCAGCTCTTGGAATTACAGGACGGCGTAGCCCAAGTATTTCCAGCCCAAAATGGCTTAGAAGCACAAGCTATTTTACAAAAGGAAAAGGTAGATGTCGCCATTTTAGATATTGAGATGCCTGAGATGACGGGTCTCGATGTCCTTGAATGGGCAAAAGAGGAGTTCCCGAGCTTAAAAGTGATTATGGTGACGACCTTTAAACGGCCGGGCTATTTTGAACGTGCAATTCGAGCAGATGTGGATGCCTATGTCTTGAAAGAACGCAGCATTGCTGAGTTGATGCGGACCATTGAACGTGTGCTCCAAGGAAAAAAAGAGTATTCGCCAGAGTTAATGGAAAGCTTTTTCACCATGAAAAATCCCCTGACCAAACAGGAACAAATCCTACTCCAAAAAGTCGCACAAGGCCTATCCAACAAAGAAATTGCCGACCAAATGTACCTGTCAAACGGAACTATTCGCAACTACATGACCACCATCCTCAGCAAATTAGGTGCTGAAAACCGCACCGAAGCCGCCAACACCGCCAAAGAAAATGGGTGGCTCTAACAATCCAGTGGATTGTTAGAGGTTGGAAATAAAAGAACCGTAGGTTCTGTCCATGCAGTTCAGTGGATTGTTAGAGGTTGAAAATAACGGAACTGTAAGTTCTGTCAATGCAGCTGGGAGCTTATTGGAGGTGGGAGATGAGAGAAACGAGGTTTCTTTCATTGCAGTCCGAGGGAGTGTTACAAGTTGGAAATAAAAGAAGTGCAGGTTCTACCAATGCAGTCTTGAGCTTATTGGAGATAGGGGAAATAGAGCTTTTTACTATCAGATGGCTAAAAATGGCTCTTTGTCAACTGTAGTGGGTAGATGTCAGCTAACACCTAGAGAGGACCAACTTGGTCTTCTCTTTTTTGATGTTTAAGGCAATCAAAATCCGCTTTTTGAAGTTTTCAAAGTTCCTGAAACCAAAGGCATTTCGTTTAATGACTTTGATAAGATTATTGGTAGCTTCCAATTTAGCGTTGGAATAAGGCAATTCCAAGGCGTTTAAAACCTTGTCCTTATCCTTTAGAAACGTCTTAAATACCGTCTGGAAAATAGGGTTAACAGTGGCTATTTCTTGTTCAATTAGGTCAAAGAAATGATCTGAGTTCTTCTCTTGGAAATGGAATAAAAGAAGTTGATAGAGTTCATAATGTTGTCGTAACTCATCTGAGTAGGATAGGAGCTTGTCTAAGATTTCCTTATTGGTCAAATGCATGCGAAATGTAGGGCGATAAAATCGTTTATCACTGAGTTTACGGCTATCTTGTTGTACCAGTTTCCAGTAGCGTTTTAAGACACGGTATTCCTGGGATTTTCTATCGAATTGATTCATGATTTGTATGCGGACACGGTTCATAGCACGGCTGAGATGTTGCACAACGTGGAAACGATCAAGCACGATTTTAGCATGAGGAAAAAGTTGTTTGGCTAGTTGATAGTAAGGGCTAAACATGTCCATAGTGATGAATTTAACGCGGTTTCTGACCTGTCTAGGGTATCTCAGAAAGTGATTTCGGATGGTTGCTTGCGTTCTTCCATCAAGGATAGCGATGATGTTATTTGTGTCAAAATCTTGAGCGATAAAGCTCATTTTCCCTTTCTTGAAGGCATACTCATCCCAGGACATGACTTCTGGAAGCTTAGCCCAATCCGTTTCAAATTTAAACTCATTGAGTTTTCGAATAACTGTAGATGTTGAAATGGAGAGTCTGTGTGCGATATGTGTCATTGCTTGCTTTTCGATGAGTAATTGTGCGATTTTCTGGTTGACAGCGACAGAGATTTGATGGTTCTTCTTAACAATAGGAGTTTCAGCGACCGCTATTTTCCCACAGTCTTTGCACTTGAAACGACGCTTTCGAAGGCGGATAAGTAGCGGGTAGCCAGCAGTTTCTAAGTAGGGGATTTTAGAGGCTTTCTGGAAGTCGTACTTAGCCATTTGTCCCTTGCAGGAAGAGCATTTAGGGGCTGTGTAATCCAAGTGACCGTGGAGTTCTAAGTGTGTTCCCATGTCGCATTCATTAGTGATCGTGATATTTTTGTCTTTCATTTTGAGAAAATTTGTGATAAGATTTAGTTGTTCCATATGAGTCTTTCTAAATGATGGTTTTGTCGCTTTTCATTATAGGTCATATGGAACTTTTTTTTCTACACTGAAAAAGGTTCCATAATCTCCACAGTGGATTTACCCACTACAGAAATTATAGAGCCCTAAAAATTAGGAATAAGACTAGTAAATGTATCATTGCTAGTCTTTTAATATAAAATTTTGCTGGGGTGAGAGTTGCAATGCTGGTCAAAAATCAAAATCTGGCGTCGTTAGCTTACCTTGTTTCAACAGTCGGTTGGAAATAAGGATTATGAAATAATCCTCAGCGTAACCTCTTGTTTTGCATTTATTTTTTAGTGCGCAAGTTACGCTCGTTTTATCCATCATCTTCCACACTTCTCAATTGTGGAAGGTAGTTAGATGTTGATGTTTATAGAGTACACGTCAAGCAAATCTAGGTTTTAGCAACAGGCATGTACAGGTACTTGATTAACGATGGATAAAGCTTAGTCTGTTTAAGAGCTAAGATGTATTGGATCAGATATGAATAGTTCGCCTTTTTTTGTTGATTATTTCACGAAGATTTGCGACAAAAATTCGGATTTTAATAAAAAATCTGAATTTTCGATAAAATTCCCTTGCAATTTTTTTCAAAAATGGTATCATAGTAAAAAGATTTTAGAATTTTTAGAAAATTGAAAATTACTGAAAGGAGACGTATGGAAAAACGGATACTTGAATCACCTAAAACAGGATCGGAATTGCTACTTGAAACCTTAGTAGAACTGGGTGTGGATACTATTTTTGGGTATCCAGGTGGAGCGGTTTTGCCCCTCTATGATGCCATTTATCAGTTCAAGGGAATTCGTCATATCTTGGGACGCCATGAACAAGGTTGTCTTCACGAAGCAGAAGGTTATGCAAAATCAACGGGTAAAATCGGTGTAGCCGTTGTGACGAGTGGTCCGGGTGCGACGAATGCCATTACAGGGATTGCGGATGCGATGAGTGATAGCGTACCTCTGCTTGTCTTTACCGGCCAAGTCGGTATTTCAGGAATTGGTAAAGATGCCTTTCAGGAGGCAGACATTGTCGGAATTACCATGCCGATTACCAAGTATAATTACCAAATTCGTGAGACAGCTGAGATTCCACGCGTGATTACAGAGGCTATTCATATCGCAACGACAGGTCGTCCGGGGCCAGTGGTTATCGACCTACCCAAGGATGTATCGGCCAAGGAGACGGATTTCATCTTTGATACAAGGATTGATTTGCCAAGCTATCAGCCAGTGATGACTCCAAATGAATTGCAGATTAAGAAGATTACCAAGCAGTTGGCCAAGGCTAAAAAGCCTGTTATTCTAGCAGGGGGTGGTGTTAGCTATGCAGGAGCTTCAGAAGAGCTACTTGCTTTTGCAGAACGGTACCAAATTCCAGTCGTGACGACCCTTCTTGGACAGGGGACTATTGCGACAAGTCATCCTCTTTTCTTAGGGATGGGGGGCATGCACGGTTCTTATGCGGCAAATATTGCCATGACGGAAACGGATTTTCTAATCAATCTTGGTTCTCGATTTGATGATCGGTTGACTGGAAATCCTAAGACATTTGCAAAAAATGCTAAAGTCGTGCATGTGGATATTGACCCGGCTGAGATTGGTAAGATTATTGCCGTTGATATTCCTGTGGTGGGTGATGCCAAGCAGACCCTCCAGCTCTTGTTGAATGAGCCTGCGGTGAAAATGAATACGGAAAAGTGGCTAGAGCGTGTAACCGATAATAAACACCGTGTTCGCTCTTATGATAAGAAAGAACGCGTAGTGCAACCGCAAGCCGTGATTGAACGTATTGGTGAATTAACTCAAGGCGATGCTATTGTTGTGACGGATGTTGGGCAGCATCAAATGTGGGCAGCTCAGTATTATCCTTATCAAAATGAACGCCAGTTGGTCACCTCAGGCGGTCTAGGAACGATGGGCTTTGGAATTCCGGCCGCGATTGGTGCAAAATTGGCCAATCCAGACAAAGAAGTCGTTTTATTTGTCGGAGATGGTGGTTTTCAAATGACCAATCAAGAATTGGCGATTTTAAATGGATACGGCATTCCGATTAAGGTTATTTTGCTCAATAACCATTCCTTGGGAATGGTGCGTCAGTGGCAAGAGTCCTTCTATGAAGGACGGACGAGTGAGTCGGTCTTTGAAAGCGAGCCAGATTTCCAACTCTTAGCGGCTGCTTATGGCATTAAACACTATAAATTTGCCAATCCAGAGACACTGTACAAGGATTTAGAAGTCATCCAGGACAATCGACCGATGCTGATAGAAGTGGATATTTCCAGAAAAGAGCACGTTCTTCCAATGGTACCAGCAGGTAAGAGCAATGCAGAGATGTTGGGGGTGAAGTTCCATGCGTAGAATGTTGACAGCCAAGCTTCAAAATCGTTCAGGGGTTCTCAATCGTTTCACAGGCGTTCTTTCTAGACGTCAGGTCAATATTGAAAGTATCTCTGTTGGTGCAACAGAAGACCCAAATGTCTCACGGATTACAATTATTATTGACGTTGCTTCGCTCAATGAAGTCGAGCAAATCATCAAGCAGCTCAATCGCCAGATTGATGTCATTCGCATTCGAGATATAACAGACAAACCACATTTGGAGCGCGAGGTTATTTTGGTGAAAATCTCAGCACCTGCAAACAAACGAGCAGAGATTTTAGCTATTATCCAGCCATTTCGTGCGACAGTAGTTGATGTGGCACCGAGTTCGATTACCATTCAGATGACGGGAGATGCCGAAAAGAGCGAGGCACTTTTAAGGGTCATTCGTCCTTATGGGATTAAAAATATCGCACGCACAGGAGCCACTGGTTTTACACGAGATTAAGCAAGATTAGTAGTTTTGTAGCAAATTAAGAAATAGAAAAGAGAGAGAATAGATTATGGCAGTAGAAATGCAATATGAAAAAGATGTAACAGTAGCAGCACTTGATGGCAAAAAAATCGCCGTTATTGGATATGGTTCACAAGGACATGCCCATGCGCAAAACTTGCGTGATACAGGCCATGATGTCATTATTGGTGTTCGTGCAGGTAAGTCATTTGACAAGGCAAAAGAGGATGGTTTTGAAACCTTTGAAGTAGCAGAAGCTGCAAAACAAGCAGATGTCATCATGATTCTTGCTCCAGACGAAATTCAAGCAGATTTGTATGCAGAAGAAGTGGCACCAAACTTGGATGCAGGAAATGCACTTGGTTTTGCTCATGGCTTTAACATTCATTTTGGCTTTATCAAAGTTCCAGCAGATGTGGATGTTTTCATGTGTGCTCCGAAAGGTCCAGGTCACTTGGTGCGCCGTACCTTTGAAGAAGGTTTTGGAGTGCCAGCTCTCTATGCCGTTTATCAAGATGCGACGGGTAATGCCAAGCACATTGCGATGGATTGGGCAAAAGGTGTTGGTTCAGCACGTGTTGGACTTTTAGAAACAACCTTCAAGGAAGAAACAGAAGAAGACTTGTTTGGTGAGCAAGCTGTTCTCTGTGGTGGATTAACGGCCTTGATGGAAGCTGGTTTTGAAGTCTTGACAGAAGCAGGTTATGCACCGGAATTAGCCTATTTTGAAGTATTGCATGAAATGAAATTGATTGTAGACTTGATTTACGAAGGTGGTTTCAAGAAAATGCGCCAGTCTATTTCAAATACGGCAGAATTTGGGGACTACGTATCAGGACCACGTGTGATTACAGAGCAAGTGAAAGAAAACATGAAGGCTGTTCTTGCAGACATTCAATCAGGTAAATTTGCCAATGACTTTGTTGAAGACTACAAGGCAGGTCGCCCACGTATGGAAGAATACCGCAAGGCAGCAGCGGAGCTTGAAATCGAAAAGGTAGGTGCTGAATTGCGTAAAGCAATGCCATTTGTTGGTAAAAATGATGACGATGCCTTCAAAATCTACAATTAAGATGGAGCTTGGTCAAGTCAGATAGGATATATAGTGAATGGAATAAAGGTTAGGACATCGTTAAGTCGCTTTGATGAACGCCAGTTCTATCTGCAGCTCCTTGCCTTGTCTTATTCCTTTCTCAATCCACTATAAATACCCAATAATCTGATGAGGATAGAAAGTAAGTGAGGAAAGGGGCTAGCAAGATGCTCAGCTCCTCACTTTTTTCATGGATGGATAAGGAGAAACTATGTTAACAGCTAAGGACATTGTACGTGCTCATAAGGTATTAAAGGATGTGGTGGTGTATACCCCACTTGATTATGACCCGTATTTGTCAGAAAAATATAGAGCGAAAATCTATCTCAAAAAAGAGAATGCCCAGCGTGTTCGTTCTTTCAAAATTCGTGGTGCCTACTACGCTATTTCGCAACTGAAAGAAGAGGAGCGTAAGCGTGGGGTGGTCTGTGCCAGTGCGGGAAATCATGCCCAAGGAGTTGCCTTTACCTGTAATGAGTTAGGAATTCCTGCAACGATTTTCATGCCGATTACCACACCTCAACAAAAAATTGGTCAAGTTCGTTTCTTTGGTGGTGAGATGGTGGAGATCAAGTTGGTCGGAGATACGTTTGATGCTTCAGCTAAAGCAGCACAGGATTTTACGGAGCGTGAAAATCGGACCTTCATTGCACCTTTTGATGATATCCATGTGCAGGCCGGTCAAGGTACGGTAGGTTATGAAATCATGGAAGAAGCCGAGCGTGAATCCATTGATTTTGATACGGTTTTAGTACCAGTTGGTGGAGGCGGTTTAATTGCGGGAGTTGCTACCTATATCAAGGAAACTAATCCAGCCATTGAAGTCATTGGGGTAGAAGCTGAAGGGGCTCGGAGTATGAAGGCTGCCTTTGAAGCAGGAGGTCCTGTAAAGCTCAAGGAAATTGATAAATTTGCAGACGGCATTGCCGTACAAAAAGTAGGCCAATTAACCTACGAAGCGACACGCCAACATGTGGAAAATTTGATCGGTGTGGATGAGGGCTTGATTTCTGAAACCTTAATTGATTTATATTCGAAACAAGGAATTGTGGCAGAGCCAGCAGGTGCAGCCAGTATTGCAGCCCTAGATGTCTTGAGCGAGTACATCAAAGGAAAGACTGTCTGCTGCATTATCTCAGGTGGTAATAACGATATCAACCGCATGCCAGAAATGGAAGAGCGGGCGCTGATTTATGACGGTATCAAACATTATTTTGTTGTCAATTTCCCTCAACGTCCCGGAGCTTTGCGAGAATTTGTAACAGATATCTTGGGACCAAATGATGATATTACGCGTTTTGAATACATCAAACGTGCTAGCAAGGGAACAGGTCCGGTCTTGATTGGGGTGGCTTTAGGTGACAAGCATGATTATGCAGGATTGATTGAACGGATGGAAAAGTTTGATCCATCCTATATCAACTTACGAGGAAATGAAACCCTTTATAGTTTATTAGTCTAATCTGTAAGAAATTTCTATTTTATTATTTTTTATTTGCAATATCAATTATAAAAGAGTATAATAGCTCATATAGAAAAGGAGGACTGTCTATGGAACTAAGTGTATTGCTAGTGTTGGTGGTGCTAATCTTTTTGATAGTAGGAGTGGGGCTCAGCTCGATTTATGTGGTTCGTCAGCAATCCGTTGCCATTATCGAACGATTTGGGAAATACCAAAAATTGAGCAATAGTGGCATTCATCTCCGCTTGCCGTTTGGGATTGATCATATTGCTGCGCGTGTGCAACTTCGTTTGCTGCAAAGTGAGATTGTGGTGGAGACAAAAACTCAGGACAATGTTTTCGTGACCATGAATGTGGCAACCCAGTATCGGGTTAATGAAAACAATGTCACCGATGCCTACTACAAGTTGATTCGACCAGAAGCACAAATTAAGTCTTATATTGAAGATGCTCTTCGCTCCTCTGTCCCTAAGTTAACCTTGGACGAGCTGTTTGAGAAAAAGGATGAAATCGCTCTTGAAGTGCAAAAACAAGTGGCAGAAGAAATGTCAACCTATGGTTACATTATCGTGAAAACCTTGATTACCAAGGTTGAGCCAGATGCCGAAGTCAAGCAGTCCATGAATGAAATCAATGCTGCCCAAAGAAAGCGGGTTGCTGCTCAAGAATTGGCAGAGGCGGACAAGATCAAGATTGTTACCGCCGCAGAAGCAGAAGCTGAAAAAGACCGCCTGCACGGTGTGGGGATTGCCCAACAACGGAAAGCCATTGTGGACGGATTGGCAGATTCTATCAAAGAACTGCGCGGAGCAAATGTAGAGCTCTCAGAAGAGCAAATCATGTCGATTTTATTGACCAACCAATATTTAGATACCTTGAATAATTTTGCAGATAAACAGGGAAATAATACAATTTTTCTACCGGCAAATCCAGATGGTGTAGAGAGCATTCGCACTCAAATATTGTCAGCATTAAAGGCAAAGTAGAGAAAATTCAGAATTATTAATTTTCATCCATCAAAGTTTTTTTATTGACAAACCGTCCAAAAACTTTTAAAATAAGAAGGAAGTAATAAAATAGGAGAAAGAAATGGCTAAGTCAAACTTTGAAAAAGTAGAATCAGTTGTTAGCTGGGTACGTGACAAAAAAATCACTGGCTATCGCATTAGTAAAGAAACCAATGCCCGTGAAATGTCTATCATTGCCCTTGCACAAGGCCGTGCAAAAGTGAAGAATATCTCATTCGAAACAGCACTAGGCTTGATTGATTTCTATGATAAAAACCATGAAAGATTTGAAGATTAATCTTTAAAAGAGCAGGTGATGTCACCTGCTTTTTGTGTATAAGGGTTGCTTGCTTCAGAAAAATTGATAGAGAAAAGGAATAAGCTCACAAAAGAAAAGAGGTCATACTCATTTAATTTCAAAAATAGCCAACCCATATATAAAAATATATTTTTGTTATGAAATGAAGTGGGCTAAGTAAGAAAAACATGATGGTTTTTCAGCAAATGAAAAGGACAGTGAAAAAAAGAGGTAGGAAACATCTAAGAAAATCGCAAAATTGCTAACTTTGATTTTCAGTGAGTATCAATTTATACTCATCAAAAAGTCAACATCTGACATGTTAACTAACCTCCGTTATCCTTGCGTTTTTTAAGACACAAGCTATGATAGATGTTGATGTTTATAGAGTATTACGTCCACACCATCTAAGAAAGTCGCAAAGTCGCTAACTTTGATTTTCAGTGAGTATGAAATTTGATAAATGAGATATAAAAACGAACAAGACAGAATTCTGAGGGTCAGAAAACTAGTTTTGTTCGTTTTTTTATATTTAGGGTTGGCTGTTTGTACCAGCCTTTTTAAGGCAATCATCAGGCATCAGGATGGATTGGCCTATGAAATGATAGCATAATTCTTTGTGACAGGGCTAGTCTAGCAGAGGAGCCGTTGCTCTCTCTTTTGGATAGCTCTAGCGTAAGTAGCGTTGAAGGAATTCTTTGGTTCGTTCTTCTTTGGGATTTGTAAAGATCTGTTCAGGATTTCCTTCTTCTGCGATAATGCCCTTATCCATGAAGATAACGCGGCTAGAGACGTCACGTGCAAATTCCATTTCATGGGTTACAACAATCATAGTGAGTCCTTCTTGGGCTAGTTCTTTCATGATTTTCAACACCTCGCCGACCATTTCAGGGTCAAGGGCTGAGGTGGGTTCGTCAAAGAGAATGGCGTCTGGATTCATGGAGAGGGCACGTGCGATAGCGACCCGTTGCTTTTGTCCGCCAGATAGTTGTTTGGGTTTGGCCTGCCAGTATTGCTCACCCATACCCACCTTGTTGAGATTTTCTTTGGCAATTGTTTCAGCTTCTCCACGCTCTCTCTTTAGCACGGTTGTTTGTGCAACAATGGTATTTTCCAAGACATTGAGATTTTCAAAGAGATTGAAGGATTGGAACACCATTCCTAATTTTTCACGGTATCTCGTCAGGTCGTAGTCTTTTTCCAAGACGTTTTCTCCGTGATAGAGGATTTCTCCTGCTGTCGGTGTCTCCAGCAGGTTAATGGAGCGAAGGAAGGTTGATTTCCCGCTTCCAGAACTCCCGATAATGGAGATGACTTCCCCTTGGTGAACGGTTAGGGAAATATCCTTGAGGACCTCGTTTTGGCCATAGGATTTCTTGAGGTGTTTGATTTCTAAAATGGTTTGGCTCATGCTTTCATCTCCCCTATCTGCATTTGATTAGCTCCTGTTGTATAGGTGTCAGTATCTAAACGACGCTCTACATAACGGAGAATTCGTGTAATTGTAAAGGTCAAAATGAAGTAAATGACAGCGATAATGGTAAAGGTTTGGAAGTATTGGTAGGTTTGAGTGGCGATGGTATTTCCTGAGAAATAGAGTTCAACCACGGAAATCACGTTCAATACAGAGGTATCCTTGATGTTGATGACAAATTCATTCCCAGTTGCTGGAAGGATATTGCGGATAACTTGTGGCAAGACAATCTTGCGCATGGTTTGGTTATGTGTCATTCCAAGAGCTGTTGCGGCTTCAAATTGTCCCTTATCAACAGCGAAGATTCCCCCGCGGACAATTTCACTCATGTAAGCACCAGTATTGATGGATACGATGAAGATTGCTGCCAGAGTACGGTCGATAGAAATGCCAAAAGCTTGGGCAGAACCGTAATAGATAACCATAGATTGAACAATCATTGGAGTGCCACGGAAAATTTCAATGTAGACATTGAGGAACCAGGCAAAGAGTTTTTGCAAGAAAGCAAGTGCCTTATTGCTAGAGATGGGAGCTGTCCGATAGACACCGATTAAAAGACCGATGATGAGACCCACGATGGTCCCTGTAATGGAGATGAGCAGGGTAGTGCCTGTTCCACGTAGGAATTGTGGCCAGTTTTCTTGAAGGATTTTTGCAACTTGGGCAAAGAAAGATGGTTTTTCCCCTTCGTTTTCTGTATCGACAGGCTGCTTGGTAATCATCTCATCCATCAATGCCACTTGTTTATCTGAGGTAATGCGAGCAATAGCTGTATTGACCTGCGCGATGCGGTTGTCGTCCTTTCGCATACCAACAGCGATGGAGGCGTCTTCTTCACCAGCTTCGAAGCCTTTTTGGAATTGAATCATTTTAAAGGCAGCGTTGGCAGCTTCAGCTGTCAACGCTTCTGGGCGTTCTGAGATATAGCCATCAATGACACCTGATTCAAGGGCTTGACGCATTTGAGCAAAGTCTCCCATGGCTGTTTCTTGCTTAGCTCCAGAAAGTTGAGAGATGAGAGTGTAGAGGTAAACCCCTTGTTGTGAGGTAATTTTTGCCCCTTTAAAATCATCCAAGGTCTTTGCAGTGGCAAAAGCACCGTCCTTGCGGACCAAAACGACAGGCTCGCTGGTATAGTAGCTGTTTGAAAAGGCGATTTCCTTTTTGCGTTCAGCTGTTGGGCTCATTCCAGCGATAATCATGTCGAGTTTTCCGGAGGTGAGGGCGGGGATTAACCCGTTCCAAGAGGTTTTAACGACTAAAGGCTCTTTCCCCAATTCTTTTGCGATTTGCTTGGCGATTTGGACATCGTAGCCATTAGCGTATTGATTGGTGCCCTCGATTTTTACAGCACCATTGGAGTCATCGTCTTGCGTCCAGTTAAAGGGAGCGTAGGCTGCCTCCATCCCAATGCGCAGATAGTCATCTGCGTGGGCGATATTGGTCAATCCCAGACCGAGCATGAGAAATGCCAATATGGATAAGAATAATTTCTTCATAGTTTTCTCCTATATATAGTGTTGGTTCTATTTTACCGTAAAATAGAACGCTTTTCAATGAAGGAAATCCTTTACAAATAAAAAAAGAGTAAAAAAGCAATCTCAGAAAACGGAGCTTGCAATTTCACTTTTTGATGAAGAAAAATAGGCTATATTTCATGATTGACATTGAGAAAACATTTCCATTGGAGTTGCTGAATGGCGTTGAAGTGTAAACATGAAATGATTTGAAGATGCCCAAAGTCAATCAGGAGAATAGGATTTAATCCTTTTCTTTGTTGGTAGATTTTTTGTGCAATTTGAGATAGAAATGCATCAATACTCCCATAAATCCAGTGTGAAAGATAAAGAGGACACCAGATTTGACAGAGAAGAAACTTTGTAGCAGAGGAACGTGGTCAATAAGATTTAAAATGCCATTGAAGAGCCACATGAGTATTCCAAAGTTCAAGCCAGCTTTTAGTCCGGCAAAGTGCAGTTGTTTTAGTTCTTTCTTGGTCAATTCTTCCTCATCAAAATCAACGAGATGCATTTTGTGAATGCGATAGATGATAAAACTAAGTAGGACAAAGATACAGAGAGTGAGGATGCTAGGGTAGGCAAAAGCGACTGCTTTAGGATACTGATCAGATAGAAGTAGGGCAATCAGATTTCCAAATAGCAGTATCGAAAAGAGAAGAATGAAGCAGATATTGCCGATACGGTCAATTTCTCGGCGTTTATACTCATCAAGTGGACCGACGATGCCATAGAAGCGTTTCATCATTTTGTCAGTAAAGGTTTCTTTTTTCATGTTTCTTCTCCTTCATTGGTTATTTTTTGCTGATGTTCCAGATGGTGTAGCCAAGGCTAACGATATGGATAGCAAGTAGGATTGGGAAAATAAGCAGTGGCAGCTTGAATGTACCAGCTGCGATACAGATAGTCAAAATGGTGAAGAGGGTAAATTCTATCACAATCTGGTGCAGGTTATAGAGGGGAAGTTTTTCTGGATTGTTCTTTAGAATAGCTGTTTTTCCAGTATACAGGGCGATAAAGGGAATGTATAAAGGAAAGAGTACATAGGATTTTCCGTGAAGGTAGCCGTCGACGATGAGACTTCCTAGGATAATCTGAGAAATGAGTAGCACGAGAAGTGTTTTTAGGCTCGGTACAAAAGAGTAGTTGTGAGGATCCATGGATTTTCCTTTCTATTCTTCCCAAAATAGAGCATTTAAGTCTGTTTTGAGGGCATGGGCGAGATTGATACAGAGTTCCAATGTGGGATTGTACTTGTTGTTTTCAATCATGTTTATGGTTTGTCTAGAAACGCCGATAGATTTGGCGAGCTCTAGCTGCGAGAGTTTTAATTCCTTGCGATAGAAGGCAACGCGATTCATCTAAACCTCCAATCTATGTAAAATAGATACGACACAAAATTCTAAAAAAGAAAATGTGTCAATTATAATTGACTTGTTTGCGTTTTCATTCTAACACCTATTTTTAAAAATGTCAATCATATTTGACAAAAAATAGGAATAATTCTTTGATTGATTTTTAAGAGAGAATAAAGGGAGAATGTGGTATAATAGTAAGGATATGATAAATGAATTTCACCATGTAACAGTTCTTCTTCACGAAACCATTGACCAGCTCGCTGTGAAGCCAGATGGCATCTATGTGGATGCGACCTTGGGTGGAGCAGGTCACAGTGAGTATTTATTAAGCCAGTTAAACGAAAAGGGTCATCTCTATGCCTTTGATCAGGACGAGACGGCTATTTTGAATGCCCAAAAACGCTTGGCTCCTTATATTGAAAAGGGCATGGTTACCTTTATTAAGGACAATTTCCGCCATTTACAGGCTCGCTTGAAAGAGCAGGGAGTAGAAGAAATTGACGGGATTTGTTATGATTTGGGGGTGTCAAGCCCTCAGTTGGATGAGCGTGAGCGTGGATTTTCCTATAAAAAAGACGCTCCGCTTGATATGCGGATGGATCGTACAGCAGCTCTCACGGCCTATGAAGTGGTCAATCACTATGACTATCATGATTTGGTGCGGATTTTCTTTAAATATGGGGAAGATAAATTCTCCAAGCAAATCGCACGAAAGATTGAGCAGGTGCGTGCCATCAAGCCGATTGAGACGACAACAGAATTAGCAGAAGTGATTAAATCAGCCAAACCAGCGAAGGAATTAAAGAAAAAGGGTCATCCTGCCAAGCAGATTTTCCAAGCCATTCGGATTGAAGTGAATGATGAATTAGGTGCGGCAGATGAATCGATCCAGCAGGCTATTGAACTGCTTACGGTAGACGGCCGGATTTCCGTGATTACCTTTCATTCCTTGGAAGATCGTTTGACCAAGCAATTGTTTAAAGAGGCTTCGACAGTCGATGTTCCAAAGGGTTTGCCGTTTATTCCAGATGAGTTGAAACCGAAATTGGAATTGGTCAATCGCAAACCAATCTTACCGAGCAAAGAGGAATTGGAAGCCAACAACCGTGCCCATTCAGCCAAGTTACGCGTGGCAAAAAAAGTACAGAAATGAGAGAAATATGCCAGATAGAAGAAGTAGCGGTGTTCTTCAAACCCGTATTCAACAATTTTCTAGGACAGAGAAAGTTTTCTATGGTTCCATTGTCTTGACAGCCTTGATTGTTGCAGTTTCAATTATTTTTATGCAAACGAGACTGTTGCAAGTGCAGCATGAATTGACAGATGTCAACGCCCAAATCAATAGGAAACAAACAGAATTGGATGATGCCAAGCAAGAGGTCAATGAACTCAGTCGGGCAGATCGCCTGTCAAAATTAGCAGAATCACAGGAATTATCGAGAAGCAATACCCAAATTAAAACGGTGGAATAAGTATGAAAAAATGGCAAGAAAGCATTCTAAAGCATTCCTTGAAAAATCGGAAAAGTCCAGCTGAAAATAGGAGACAGGTTGGAAAAAGTCTGAGTCTCGTCACTATTTTCCTTTTTCTCGTCTTTTTGATTAATTTTGCGATTATTATCGGCACCGATCAAAAATTTGGCGTCAAGCTGTCTGAGGGTGCAAAGAAGGTTCATCAGGTCGAGGTGAAAATCCCGGCGAAACGAGGAACTATCTACGACCGTAATGGCTTTCCCATTGCAGAAGACGCAACGTCCTACAATGTGTATGCGGTTATCAATAAAGAATACAAATCAGCTACAGGGGAGATTCTTTATGTGGAGGATTCCCAATTTGATAAAGTAGCGGATGTCTTTCATAAATATTTAGATATGGAGAAAGACTATGTCAAAAGCCAGTTATCTCAAAAAGGTCTTCAGCAAGTCTCTTTTGGCTCTAAGGGCAATGGGATTACCTTTAGCAATATGAATGCCATTAAAGAAGCCTTGGAAAAAGCAAAAGTAAAAGGGGTGGCCTTTACAACCAGTCCCAATCGGAGCTATAAAAATGGGAATTTTGCTTCTTTATTGGTCGGTCTTGCTCAACTACAAGAAAATGAAGACGGAAGTAAGACACTTGTTGGTCAAACAGGGATTGAAGCTTCAATGAATCACATCTTAGCGGGGACAGATGGGGTTGTGACCTATGAAAAAGATAAGAATGGAAATATCATTCCTGGGTCTGATCAGGTGTCTGTAAAAACAGAAAACGGAAAAGACATCTACACAACCTTGTCCTCTGACCTGCAGAACTTTCTAGAAACGCGTATGGACCTTTTTCAAGAAAAGTTAAAGGGACGATTTGCGAGTGCGACCGTAGTCAGTGCCAAAACAGGTGAAATTTTGGCAACGACTCAGCGCCCAACCTTTGACCCAGATACAAAAGAAGGACTAGCAGAATTAAATAATACGGCTTCAAGTAGCGCCCTTTATCAGGCACAATACGAACCGGGTTCCACTATGAAGGTGATGACAGTGGCATCGGCTATTGACAATAAGACGTTTTCTCCTGATAAGTATTACGACAGAACGGAAATTCAAGTGTCAGATGCTGTGATTCGTGATTGGGATGTCAATGATGGCGTCGTTTATGCGCCTTTAAGTCTCACTTTTTCACAAGGTTTTTCTCTCTCAAGTAATGTCGGAATGGTGACTCTGGAGCAGGAAATGGGGAAAGAGAAGTGGTTAGACTATCTTTCGAAATTTAAGTTTGGGTTGCCAACGCGTTTTGGGATGGGCTCAGAATCCTTTGGTCAATTACCAGATGGAAATGTCGTAAGTGTTGCCATGAGTTCCTTTGGTCAAGGGATTTCTGTGACACAAGTTCAAATGCTTCGTGCCTTTTCTGCCATTGCAAATGATGGGGTTATGCTAGAACCGAAATTTATCAGTGCTATTTATGATGGTCAGAATAAGACCGTTCGCAAGAGTGATACTGAAATTGTTGGTCATCCGGTTTCTAAAAAAGCAGCTCAAGAGACACGAAAATATATGATTAATGTAGGGACTGACCCTTATTTTGGAACCCTGTATGATCGCTATGGGATTGGACAAGTTATTCGCGTGGGTGAGTATAATGTGGCTGTAAAATCTGGTACAGCTCAGATTGCGGCTTCGGCTGACGAAGGGGGAGGTTACCTAAAAGGGGGCAATAATGTTATTAACTCGGTTGTGGCTATGGTTCCTGCCGAGGATCCTGACTTTATCATGTATGTGACCTTGCAACAGCCCGAAGAAACCTTTCAAATTAATTTTTGGGAGGAGGTTGTCAATCCTGTATTAGAAGAAGCTGTTGCGATGAAGGATACTTTGGATTTGACCAGAACTCCGCAAGTGTTGGAGACATTTTCAAAGGAAATGAAATACAAAATGCCTCCAACCAAGGAGGGAAAACAAGATGTCTCTCCAGGGGCCTTTTCAGCAGAATTGCGTCGAAATCTTGTGCAGCCGATTGTTCTTGGAATCGGTAAGAAAATTAAAAAATTATCGGTCGAACCGGGTCAAAATCTGAAAGCAAATCAGCAAGTGTTAGTCTTAACCAATGACTTTACAGAGATGCCAGACATGTATGGTTGGACCAAGAAGAATGTAGAAATCTTTGGAGAGTGGCTAGGAATTGAAGTCAGCTTTAAAGGGAAAGGGTCTAAGGTCGTTGATCAGAGTGTCAAGGTCAATGCAACCCTGAAAAAGATTAAAGAATTAACTGTAACGTTAGGAGATTAACTGTAATGTTTGTAGCGATTGTTGCTGGGATCTTCACCTTTGTATTAACCTGCATAGGAATTCCAGCTTTTATCCGTTTTTACCAAAAAGCTCGTATTTCGGGGCAGCAGATGCATGAAGATGTCAAGCAGCACCAAGAAAAGGCAGGAACTCCGACCATGGGAGGTGTTGTTTTCTTGGTGGCGTCGATTGTAGTCAGTTTCCTGTTGGCTTTGGCGACAGGCCAATTAACTAGTTCTGTCTTGATGATTTTATTTATCCTTGCCTTGTATGGAATTGTTGGATTTTTAGATGATTTCTTGAAGGTTTTCCGTAAGATTAACGAGGGCTTAAATCCGAAGCAAAAATTAGCCCTCCAAATTTTAGGAGGCATTGTCTTTTATATCTTTTTTGACAGACATGGGGGCGGTGACTTGCTCAATGTATTTGGGATTTCACTTCATTTAGGGCATTTTTATCTAGCGTTTGTCTTGTTTTGGTTGGTCGGTTTTTCAAATGCGGTGAATCTGACAGATGGAATTGACGGCTTGGCAAGTATTTCAGTGGTGATTAGCTTACTAGCTTATAGCTTTATCGCTGTTATGCAAGATCGATTTGATATTTTGCTCATTACGATTAGCATGATTGGTGGCCTATTAGCCTTCTTTCTATTTAACCACAAGCCTGCGAAAATTTTTATGGGGGATGTTGGGAGTTTGGCATTAGGCGGAATGCTTGCGGCTATTTCTATGGCACTGCACCAAGAATGGACGCTTTTATTGATTGGTTTGATTTATGTCTTTGAAACCAGCTCGGTTATGCTTCAAGTAGCCTATTTCAAATGGACAGGAGGAAAGAGGATTTTCAGAATGACCCCTCTTCATCATCATTTTGAATTAGGAGGCTTTAGTGGGCAGGGTGAGCCCTGGAGTGAGTGGAAAGTTGACGCTCTCTTTTGGGGAGTTGGTTTGCTGATGAGTCTATTGACATTGCTCATTTTGTATTTGTAAGTTTGAAGCTATCAGAAAAGGAGTAGGAAACGTGAATTTCTTGGGAAATACGTTTTCTACTCCTTTTGGTTCTTTGTCAACTGTAGTGGGTAGATGTCAGCTAACATCTAGAGAGGACCAACTTGGTCTTCTCTTTTTTGATGTTTAAGGCAATCAAAATCCGCTTTTTGAAGTTTTCAAAGTTCCTGAAACCAAAGGCATTTCGTTTAATGACTTTGATAAGATTATTGGTAGCTTCCAATTTAGCGTTGGAATAAGGCAATTCCAAAGCGTTTAAAACCTTGTCCTTATCCTTTAGAAAGGTCTTAAATACCGTCTGGAAAATAGGGTTAACAGTGGCTCTTTCTTGCTCAATTAGGTCAAAGAAATGCTCTGAGTTCCTCTCTTGGAAATGGAATAAAAGAAGTTGATAGAGTTCATAATGTTGTCGTAACTCATCTGAGTAGGATAGGAGCTTGTCTAAGATTTCCTTATTGGTCAAATGCATGCGAAATGTAGGGCGATAAAATCGTTTATCACTGAGTTTACGGCTATCTTGTTGTACCAGTTTCCAGTAGCGTTTTAAGACACGGTATTCCTGGGATTTTCTATCGAATTGATTCATGATTTGTATGCGGACACGGTTCATAGCACGGCTGAGATGTTGCACAACGTGGAAACGATCAAGCACGATTTTAGCATGAGGAAAAAGTTGTTTGGCTAGTTGATAGTAAGGGCTAAACATGTCCATAGTGATGAATTTAACGCGGTTTCTGACCTGTCTAGGGTATCTCAGAAAGTGATTTCGGATGGTTGCTTGCGTTCTTCCATCAAGGATAGCGATGATGTTATTTGTGTCAAAATCTTGAGCGATAAAGCTCATTTTCCCTTTCTTGAAGGCATACTCATCCCAGGACATGACTTCTGGAAGCTTATCCCAATCCGTTTCAAATTTAAACTCATTGAGTTTTCGAATAACTGTAGATGTAGAAATGGAGAGTCTGTGTGCGATATGTGTCATTGCTTGCTTTTCGATGAGTAATTGTGCGATTTTCTGGTTGACAGCGACAGAGATTTGATGGTTCTTCTTAACAATAGGAGTTTCAGCGACCGCCATTTTCCCACATTCCTTGCACTTGAAACGACGCTTTCGAAGGCGGATAAGTAGTGGGTAGCCAGCAGTTTCTAAGTAGGGGATTTTAGAGGCTTTCTGGAAGTCATACTTAGCCATTTGTCCCTTGCAGGAAGGGCATTTAGGGGCTGTGTAATCCAAGTGACCGTGGAGTTCTAAGTGAGTTCCCATGTCGCATTCATTAGTGATCGTGATATTTTTGTCTTTCATTTTGAGAAAATTTGTGATAAGATTTAGTTGTTCCATATGAGTCTTTCTAAATGATAGTTTTGTCGCTTTTCATTATAGGTCATATGGGACTTTTTTTCTATACTGAAAAAGGTTCCATAATCTCCACAGTGGATTTACCCACTACAGAAATTATAGAGCCCTCCTTTTTGCTATCTGCTTACTATTGATTAAAATCGTTGTGTGACTAGTCTACTGTCCTTTCTTCCCTTTGGTGATAAAGAGTCTAGAAAGGGAAAGGGAAGCGAGCCCTAACATTTCCATCATACGAGATGTATGAGAACCTGTTTGTGGCAAGGTTGCTTCATGCTTCTCAGAATTCTCATTTTGAGGTATCTCTGTTTTTATTAAAGGAGATGTTTCTTGCCTCATTTCAGCTTGAGATGGAATAGTTGACTGTTGATGATAGTTGACAGCTAAGCGCTGTGATGGATTTTTTAATTTTTTGGTCAGTTTGATGGCTTCTTCTATAGATAATATAGGTTTTTCCTTTGTAATATTCCCCTCACCAACACTGAAATGTTTAGGTTGTTTGTTGTGCTCCAATTCTTCTAGCTGTTTTGTGAGCTTTACAACTTCTTCTATGGATAATGTAGGTTTTTCTTTTGTAATATTCCCCTCACCAAGACTGAAATGTTTAGGTTGTTTGTTGTGCTCCAATTCTTCTAGTTGTTTTGTGAGTTTTACAACTTCTTCTATGGATAATGTAGGTTTTTCCTTTGTAATATTCCCCTCACCAACACTGAAATGTTTAGGTTGTTTGTTGTGCTCCAATTCTTCTAGCTGTTTTGTGAGCTTTACAACTTCTTCTATGGATAATGTAGGTTTTTCTGAAATCAGATTTTCCGGTTTGACTGCCTTGTTTAGGACCAGTGTTGGCTTATCTACAATCGGAAGGTGCTCTGTCGGAATGGCGAATCGTTCAGGCTCAGCTCCGAGAGATGGGCTGTAATTTGCCTTTTTGTCCCTAGCTTCTTGGACAATTGGAATGCTTGCTTTTATGGATGTTGGTCTAAAGGTGACTTTATATTCATCCGGTATGAAAATACTGTTTGTATCATAGGTTGTAAAAACAAGTGCTAGTCGGTGTCCAGGTTTGATGTCATAAACCGTTGGTTGAAGATAAACTGTGTAATCGTGAAATTCACCGATGTTGGGATCAATACTCTTGCTTGCTGTGGCAGGAGCAAAATCAGATTCAGGATTCCTTAGGTTTACCCAACCACTGCTAATGACTTTATAGTTCCGCTTTAATGTCCCATATTGCTTCAATGGCTTGCTTTTTAGGTTGCTTCCTTGCCAAAATCCTTTTGGATCAGTCGTATAGCTATCTTGCCAAGTGTAACGATAACCATAGGTTTCATAATCGACATTGTCTCCAGTAACATCGAATTCCTCTTCGGCAATATCTACTAATAAAACATTGACGGGTAAATTCTTGCCAGTTCCGCTAGCTAGCGCTGCCTTGAACTGTACAGGAGTAGAACCTTTGATGGTGGTTGGTTCTGTCACGTCTGTTATATAGGTAAGATTAGCTGGAGAAGAATGGAATCCCACCGCAGCATCACGGTAACGCCAGTCAATGCCGGCTTTGTTGACATATTCGCTAGTAATGGTGACACGCTCGTCTTGAGTGGCATTTGTAGTTAGGTTCAAATGGTGTTTGCTTTCCCAGCTATCATAAGTTGTCCATTTGTCTGGATTGTAATTATTTTGGGCTGTAACAGCTGGCAAAGATTCGACATCATTTGGAACATCATAGAGGTAGTGAGAAAACCAGCTATTGAGTAAATCAAAGAAAACTCTTTTATTTTTCCCGTTTTCATCTGTAGAAACAAGTGCTGTGGGTTCGATATGATTTCCTTGGTGGAGGTAGAGCTTTGTTAATTGACCTGCTTTTTTAAAGGCTTGGTACATGAGTTCGAAATTCTTGGTCTTTACAATATCGTCATTTAAACCGTGAACAATCAGAGCAGGGATTTTAATATTTTCAGTTTCTAATGTATAGTCTCGCTCTTTAAATACATCGCTGTAATCATAATCATGTTCTTTTTGAGCCTTATCTAATTGAGTAATATAGGCAGCATATGTTTCTTTGATACTGTCCCAGTCCTCGGCATCTAGGATACGGCCAGATACATAGGTAGATAACCAAGAAATATTGCTATAAGGTTCAGCATTATAAGGGGTTCCTTGGCTCATCAAGTACTCGTACCAACTAGCGATTCCAGCTTGTGGGACAATGGTTTTGAGGTTTTCAATTCCAGTTCTTGCCAAGGCGAAATTAGTTGTACCACCCCAAGATAGACCGGTCATGCCGACTTTTCCATTTGCCCAATCGGCAGTAACAGCGATATTGCTTGTCTTGTCTGTGTATGCAACTCTTTTACCATCCAACCATTCTAAAATCGCTTTGAAAGCTGCGACTTCAAATGGCGAACCAACTGTATTAAAACCTTGAGAGTCTTTGGAACCAAGTCCAGCACTTGATACGACTGCAAATCCACGAACAAGGAAATAATTATACCAATTTAAGTCCTCATATTCCCATTTATTATCTTCCAGTGGATTTTGATAATACCACTGAGAGGAGGAGGCGGAACGAGCAGCCTCTTCTGAAGTGATTTCTTTGATAGGTGTGCGTTTATCTGGCTGTTCCTTTAGTTTTGATAAATCAAAATCTCCACCCTGTTGCAAGCCTAAGTCTTCTAAATTTCCTGCTCCGGTAGTTCCGGTAATATAAGGAAGGGCTTCAAAGATAGTAGAGGCTTTAAAATCGCCTTTTACAGCAGCTTTTGGTACTTGGACAAGTGCTTTGACTAAATCTCTTTTTCCATCTCCATCTGTATCAAAATCGGTCTCAACATAGACAACATAACGGACAATTTGACTTTTATCGTAGTCGTAGCCAGTTGATTTAGCACCGGTTGAAAAAGGAAAGATTGGCTGGGCTTTTCCATTAATAAATAGAGGCTGTTTTTTCTCTGCCCGATATGCATCATGGAGTTGAGTTGCTATTTCTGCCATTTTTTGCAGATTTTCTGAACTAACCGGGCTATTCAGATCGGTATCTTCGTGAATGAGCCCTAAACTGCTTGCAAAATGCAGACGGTCCGATTCTTCTTTTCCGATTTGTTTAGGAGAAGTGGCTGCCCAGGAAAGAAGAGTTTCAGCAGCTTCTTGATGCGAAACAGTTTGGGGAGCAGTTGAATGTTCCTCGGTTGATTTTCCTACAATAGAGTTTAAATCTTGCTGTGTAGCAAGAGGAACTGTATTGGCAGTAGAAGAGGATGTAGCTGAAGAGATTAGGCTTGTTTCTGGAGAAGTAGCAGAATCATCGCTTAATGCTACCTCTTCTATTTTTGTTTCAAGGATTTGAGATGCTTCACTTGTTTCCTCGGCAAAACTTACGGTTGTGAGAAGAAAAGGAGCGAGAAGGAGTGATGCGAGAAGATATTTTTTATTCATAGTTCATTTCCTTTGTCGTGAAGGAGTGGGAGAAATGGCTTTTGATCATCAAAATAATGATGATCAGCTAGATTGGTGATATGTATCTTATCTGTCTTGATTTTCACCGAATAAATCCTTACTCCTATATAGTTGTCTCAATGGTTTGTTTTTCCCTTTTTTATAAATAGGCTAGAGAGGGCTAGAAAAGCAAAACCGATACTGGTCCAGAGTCTAGAGGTATGGCTTCCAGTTGTTGGTAAAGACGATTTTGTAGTTTCTAGAGCTTGTTCAAGTTTTTCAGAAGTGGCAACTTTAGCCTCATGGTTGATATGACTTGCAAGAGGGGAGATGACAGGTTGAGCTTGATAAGAAGGAATAACATGGGAGCTCATTTGCACCTGTGAGTTGCTAGGCAGATGCTTTCCATCTAGCAGTAGTCTCTCGTCGTTGATAGTTCCTAATCCAGCTGAAAAATGAGGGTCATCTTTTTGATGTTTATTCATTTCATTCGCTTCCTTGATAGATAAAGTTGGTTTTTGAACGACCGTAGGCGTAGCGCCTGTTTTAGCAAAATGCAGCTTTGGAAGTGCTGGTAAAGTGGAGATATCTTTGAGGTAGGCTAGTGCTTGCTGATCTCCGTTGATAGCCAGCTGAATCTTTTCTTCCACGACCTTCATTTCTTTGAAAACAACATCGGCTAAAGCCAAGAAATCTTTTGTGACATTTTCACTAGCAGCTTTCGCGGTCAAATTGGCAGACTTGTAGAAAGTGTTTTGTAGATTTTGTCTTGCAATTTCTGCTTTTTCTAGTGCTTTCCAACGGTTTTGGATGATATTTCCAAATAGAGAATAGTTTTCTGAGACTAATTTATCGATATTTTGGGCTGTCCAATACCAAGAATTACTATCGTATGTAGTAGCTTGAGAATGAAATTCTTTTGGTGTTTTTGTGATGTTTCCATAGTAAGGAATATAAGGAGTATTGCGAGATTGGCCGAGAGCCATCCAAGAAATGCCTCCAAAGCCTTCTGGCAGTTCTGAGGAAATTTGGTAAATATGAGGGTCGATAACATTTTTATTGCCGAGGGCATATTTATAGACAGGATGGCTGTATTCGACATCGTTATTAATCCATGTTTTGGATTCGGTTTCAGGTATTTGATCATCAGGCTTGTATTCTGGTAAATGCTCAAAGCGATTCCGTTGGATGTCAAATGCGTCCTGAATACTATATTTACGGCTTGGATCTGTCGGAGAACGTAAGAAATCATAATAAGGATCGTCGTAGCTAATGTTGGCTTGTGGATCTAATAGTTTGATTCCGGCGTAGATTCGAGAACGGTTATCAGCAGCGTAATCATTTGTGCTGTAGGAACGTGCAATGAGAAACTTCCCATCTTTGTCATAGGTTGCTGCTCCGACACGCTTTGCGAGCGCCTCAACATTTTTAGAGGCAATAACATTTTCCTTATCAGAAAAATCAACACTGCCTAGAAAATAAGTATTAGGAAAAACAGAGAATTTGTCGGCCGGATATTTGATGGCAACATATTCATGTCCAGATAGAATTTCCATATACCAGAGTTCTTTTTTATCTGCGATGATAATGGTATTTCCATCATAAGCTCCGTGCTCGTCAATCGCTTTGGCAATCGTTTCAATACCTTCACGAGCTGTTTTGGCGCGTGGCAACACAAGGTCGATCATACTTGATTCTCCAAGTCCTCCTTGTTTTTCATCTGTGACATTTTGAGCTTTAGAATAGGCGGCTTGGTCTGCTTGCTTTTCAGCTTCTTCAGTCGTTTTTCCAGCCTCTAATTCTGCTTGATAGGCATTGTCATATTCTTTATAGTATTCTTTAAAGAAGGGTTCATACTTAAAGAAAGGATCCTCTCTAGCTATTTTCTTCCAATTTCCAGTTTGCCACTTGTTGGGAGTAGTTGTTACAGTAGCTGACATGGAGACCCCGGCTTCGTTAAAACCGTGCGCACCATAAGTTCCATTCAAATTCTCTTCTTCATCTCGTTCTGCATCAGGAACTGCTGTATATTTCATCTCGTGCTCTGCGCGAGGATAGGTGAAACCAGTATCACCATCATGGATAACCTCTCCATTATTATAATCAGTAGCTTCATGCACGATAAAGTTTTTATTGTGAGCAGCATTTTCTTCTTGGAATGGGAAATCTTCTGTCCGACCAAATAAATAAGTTCCGTCTTCTGTCAAATCTTTTCCGATGATAAACGCAGAGCAAGCTTCGGTAGACTGAGCAGATAGCACTACGGCAGAAAATAGGGCAGTTGCAAAAATGGCTTTGAGGTGTGTAGATTTCATAAAAACGACCTTTCTATAGTTCTGAAAATGTTTACGTTTTCATTATACAGGGAATGAATTCAGAAAAGTGAGAAATATTTCACTATTTACAAGAGTAATTAACTAGAATGACATAAAATTTTTATAAAAAGCGCCTTAGTCACCTTAAAGATGGACTAAAAGCGCTTTTGAGTTTGCTCGTTAAGGAGAGTTGAGCGAGTGAATTCTTCTGCTTATCTGGAGGTTTCTAGGGCTTCTAGTCCTTTTTTCGAATGAGTGAAGAAAGGCCTAAGCTGGCTAGGAAAAGACCGATGACACTAAGAAGTGAATTAGATGAGTTAGTGTTTGGCAATGTTTGGGTATTTTTGTCAGTTTTCGTTTGTACTTCGCTTTGAACAGGCATTTTTTCTTGTCTGCTCGTAGAAAGGAAGAAAGGATTAGATTGAATAGAAAGAGGTTTTGGAGATTCCACAGGCTGCTTGATTTCTTGCTTTTTGCTGTAAATGAGAGCGTATTGGCTAAAATGAGGCACCTTAAAGAGGACCTCGGTCTGTTCTTGATTTTGATAGAATGGCAAACTTTCTTTCATGTTATTCAGAACATAGTAAACTTTTTCAACCTTGCCTTTACTTGGGAGAAGGACAGTCACTTCGCCCGTTACAGAAACACGTTCTCCTTTCTGATTATAAAGAGAAATATCGTATAAGTCATAGTCTTGTCCAATAAGAGTAGGAGAAGTGAGAGGGCGTACAGTTAGAGTGACTGCGCCATTAAGAGCAGAAACTGAACCGAGTACTTTTACCTTGGTTCGTTCATCAACCAAGCTTAAGATTGCCTCCTCTGCAGGTGAGGCTTGGGTGCTAGCTGTATCTGGTTTCTTGGTTTCTATTTGTATCTTTTCTTCAGTCTTCTCAGGAGTGACGCTTGTGTGTGGAATTTGCAGGATTTCAGATGTTTCTGTAGAGTGATCTTCTATTGTCTCCTCTGTATGATTAGGGGTCTCCTCTTGATTGGACACTTCTGAGTTTTCATTTTCGTCGATTTCTTTCTTCCTGTCGTCAAAAATGGAACTTCTGAAATCATCTGTAGATTTGAGATAAGCGTCTAAGAGGGCTTTTTCTAGTTTGGTGACTTGCGATTGCTCACTATTATCAATCACCTCTTTTTCGATATCTTGATTAACAGCCTCTTTCATGAGTTTCATCAAGGTATCAAAGGAATCGACAGCGACATCTTCGTTCAAATAGTGAATGGTGACTGGTTTTAATTGACCTAATTTGTCAATCCGTTCATGATACATGGCTTTCTTGAAAGTAGCAAAAGAACCATTATATTCAGGTAGGAGTTTTCCAAAGACAAATGGGTCGCTCACAGACCAGTCTTGTACTCCATCTGCCCAGGCTTCGTCTTTGTACTGATTAGACGCGTAAGGGACGAGACCTTTTTCAAAACCTTTAGCAGCAAGCAACTCAAATCCAGTTCGTTTAAAGGACAAATCACCAGGTGAAGAAGGGCTTTCTGCAGATGCATAAATCGGTCCAAATGGCGTAATCATGTCGTAACCGTTTTGAAGGAGATGGGTTGGGTGTTCATCGTCAAATTCAATGGTTTGATCGTAGGTTGGATTGTAGCCACGATTGGTCATTACATTATGGTCAACCAAGTCATCGATCGTTTTTAAGGTCATTTCTTGCCATTCTTCCTCGGTAAATGGTCGTTTGACATTACGTCCCTCATCGTAGCCATCTGGATTAGGGATATTGATGGTTTCTAGTTTATTGAACCATTTTCTTTGAATGTCTTTATCTTTTTCAAGAACAGCCATACCTTCGGCATATTCCATCATGTAGACAACATCAAAAATACCATGCATATATTCATGTAAGTCCTCTGCGTTTTGGAAACGTTCAGGATTGAGATTGTGGAACCGCTGACGATCAGTATTATTCGTGTGGTCTAGGACAGAATTAATTCCGATAATAGGGACATCGCTATTGTCTGGAGCTTGGAGGAATCCTTCAGGAAAAGCTTCTGGCCACATAAATTGCCGCCTACCATTGCGAAGGAGGTAGGTATAGTAGTCGTACATGTGAACCATTTCGTGAGTGAGGGTTCCAATTCCTCGCTCGCTGATAAGTCCAGTAATAACAAATACGACTTCTTTTTCGAGAGCATCTGCAAAGGCACCTACATATTTGATATTCCCATAAGGGTTGTAAGCCCCTACTGGTCCAAAGAAGTTTTGGATAGAGGCAGGGGAATTTTCACCACGATCTGGGAACCAGATTCCTTCGTATCGATTAGTGTCAGGATTCTTTTGATACTGTCCGAGAGAATCCCAAACAGGAACATAGAGTTTCATTTGCTCCTTGTAGGCTTCAGGAAGGATACGGTACCACATATCAAAATGTCTGCGGAATTTTTCGGCAGCCTCCGTAATTTGCTGTTCAAATGCAGCAATCTTTTCTTGATAAGTCGTTGGATCGCTTGTTTTTAATCCGGCATCAATGTAGCGATCGTAGGTTCCAAATATCATATTTGAAAGAACATTGATGATATAGACATTGTGTTCTGGAATAGTGAGCAATGGGAGGAGCATGTTTCTAAAGCGTCTCCGATTTTTCTTGGTACTATACTCGTCTCTCCGAGATAATTCTTTGAGGCGGTCGTAAAGATTGCCTGACTCGTCTGTGGCATGGTGAGACTTGTTTTCGACAATATAGGCTTTAGAAGCACTCTTGAACCAGTCGTTGTTGCTCATCTCTGGTAGGAAGGCTTCGCGATAGGATTCCAAAAAAGCAGGAAGATTTTCTTTTCCAGTAAATGGAGCAAGGGAACGTGCATAGTATTTGTAATTGTTTTGGGGATCGTATCCTTTAGAACCTTCACTACCAATTTTTAGGAGGAGTTCTAATGGTTGATTTTTCATGCCAAAGAAATCTTGGCGGTACATGGTCAACTCTTTGGACTTGATATCACCATAGGCGACATCGTACCAACGATTGAGATAGGCTAGGCTGAGCAGCACTTTTTCTTTGTTGGTTAAAATAGTTTCAACAGCTGTTTGAACGGATTCGGCATTCGTGAGATCAATGCTTTCGTCGTGGATGAGCACTTTTTTGATAAAGTCTCGAATGTTTTGTTGGACATTGACAAAAGAAGACTCTAAGTAAAGGTAGTCCATGACTTCTTCTGGTTTTTCCGTTATGTTTAGAGCTTGATAGACTTCAGAAGATTTATATTGCACCTCTTTAAGTGGTTTTTCTAATTGGTTGAGCACATCTTCCAAAGGGGTGACTACTTGTTTTGGTGTGTAAGCGAGTGCTTTGTCTAATTGGTAGTGAGCATGTTTATTTCCATCTGTTTCTTTGTAGATTAAATCCTTGTATTCAACGGAGTTATCCTCGTAGTGAAGCAGGAGTTTATTGACTTTATTTTCCTTGCCGTAGACATCGGTGATGACCTCATTATCCTGCATAGTGACAGCAGCTGTTAGTTTGGTTGTGGCAAGTTTGTCATCAGCAGCAATTTTTTCAGCATAGGCAGCTTGTTCAGATTCATCTGCGTAGGGAAGAAGCACCTTAGCATTTTCTAGGGCAATAGTTTGCGTCTCACTGGTGCCCTCTTGCTCAGTGGTATCATTTATAAGAGGTGAGGTGTTTTCGGTTGTTGGATTTGCAAGCTCTGGTTGGAGATGATTAGTAGTGCCGGTTTGTGGTTGGTTATTTGCTTCGCTTACCTCATCAGCATAGCTCCATCCTGATAGGCTAGCTGCGAAGATAAGGATGGTTGAACTGAGTGTTAATTGGCGAAGAATATTCTTTTTAGAGGACATGGTTGAGAATTTCCTTTCTATAAAATGGTAGTTTTGGGCGCAAAATAGGAACGTAGCTCCTTGCTACGCTCCTATTCCTTACTGTTCTTTCTTTCCTTTGGTGATAAAGAGTCCAGAAAGGGAAAGGAAAGCGAGCCCTAACATTTCCATCATACGAGATGTATGGGAACCTGTTTGTGGCAATGCTGCTTTGCTAGCGACAGCTTTACCAAGTGATGAAGGAGCTTGACTTGCTTGTTGTACTCCTTTAATTTCCTTGCCTGCTTTGACACTTAATGGTTCTGCTTGAGGGATTTCTTGACCTCTATTGACAAAGTGTGACAAAGGTGCACTTGGTGGATTGTAGGTTAGTGGTCTGCTACCAGTTGGTTCTAATTGATAGAGACGAGGTTCTGGTAGGATTGGTAGATTATCAAGACTTTGGAGCCAAGCCAGTGCTTCCTTGTCTCCTTTGATGGCTGCTTGAATCTTACTTTCGACCAATTTCATCTCTTTGAACATTGTTTCAGCAAGGCGTAGGAAATCTGCTGTAACCATTCTGCTTGCTTGTTCAGGGCTCAAACCTGCCTGTGTATAGAAAGCATTCATCTTATCTTGACGAGCGATTTCTAATTCTTCAATAGCTTTCCAACGTTTTTGGATGGTATTTCCGAATAAATCGTAATGTTCAGAAGTTAGTTTATCAATATTTTGAACAGTCCAATACCAGGAATTTGTATCATATTCTGTTGTTTGAGGATGGAATTCCTTTGGTGTCTCGTTGATATTGCCATAGTAAGGAACGTAAGGAGTGTTTCTTGTTTGTCCAAAACCTAGCCAAGCGATACCGCCAAATTCTGTTGGCAGATTTGGATTGATTTGGTAAACATGGGCATTGATAACGTTTTTGTTTCCTAGTGCATATTTATAGACATCATGTCCAATCCGACGATTGTATTTCAAATCTGCTGGGGCTTCGTCATCTGGCTTGAATTCTGGTAAATGTTCAAAACGATTGCGTTGGAGGTTAAAGACATCTTGGAGAGTGAATTTCTTGTTTGGATTGCTTGGGCTACGCAACAAATCATAGAAATCATCATTGTATTGAATTGGTGAATCAGGATCTAGCAGTTTGATACCTGCATAGGCACGAGAACGGTTACCTGGTGAGTCTTTATCTGGACCATAGGAGCGTGCGATGAGGAATTTACCATCCTTGTCGTAGGTCGCTGTGCCAGCCTCTTTTGCAATTTTTTCAACGTCTTTAGAGGCGATGACATTTTCTTTATCGTTGAAGTCTACGCTACCTAGTGACCAAGTATTTGGGAAAACAGAATATTTGTCTGCTGGATACTTGATGGCAACATATTGGTGGCCAGAAAGGATTTCCATGTACCAGAGTTCTTTTTTGTCTCCAATCATGATGACGTTTCCGTCATAAGCTCCTTTTTCTTCAAGGACTTTAGCGATTAACTCCACACCTTCGCGAGCTGTTTTCACGCGTGGCAATACCAAGTCAATCATACTTGATTCGCCAAGACCACCTAAAGGAGCGAGGTAGCTAGGATCTTTTTTATTTTGCTCTTCTGTTGCGGTTTCAATAGCCTTTGTATAGATGGCTTGAGCTGCTTCTTTGGCAATTTTTTTGGCTTCTTTTTCTGTTTTGCCTTCTGCTAGGGCTTGTTTTTTAGCGTCTTCACTGGCCTTATCTGCTTCTGATTTGACGCTGGCTTTAGCGTTTTCTTCCAAGTCTTCTTGGCGTTGACGCTGGATCACGCTGGTGAATGGATCGACTTTTTCAATCTTTTGGAAATTCCCTGTTTCATAGCCTGCGACTGGGCTTGCAGTGACTGTAGCTGACATGGATACGCCATGTTCATTGAAACCGTGCGCACCGTAGGTTCCGTTCAGATTACTTTCTGCAAATCCTTCTTCGGCACTTAGTTTAGCCTTGTCTGCATCGGTTGCTTCCTGATCTCCACGTTCTGCGTCAGGAGTAGAGGTGTATTTGTACTCATGAGCTGCGTGTTCATAGGTAAAGCCAGTGTCTCCATCGTGTTGAAATTCCCCTGGTTGATAGTCTTTTGCTTCGTGGACGATGAAGTTTTTGTTGTGGTCTGCAGTTCCACTTTGGAAAGGATAATCCTCTGTACGTCCAAAGAGGTAAGAGCCGTCTTCGGTCAGGTCTTTTCCGATAATGAAAGCAGAGCAAGCTTCCGCAGATTTTGCAGCCAATAAGGTGGTTGAAAACAAGGCGGCTGCGATGAGCGTTTTGATATGTTTGGATTGCATAGTATTCTCCTTTTGTGAATTTTTGAGTAAAGAGTGTCTGAAAAGTGAATGCTCGCCTCCTTTTTATCTTATGAAGATTTCTTTTTAGACCCTCTTTGTTTACGCTTACATTATACATCTGTTTTTTAAGTAAAAATGCCAAATATTTCACTAAATTTATGAGAAATTGATTGTATTTTGCAAGATTTTTTGAGGGAGAAGAAAAAGCAGTGGTGAGCTGATTTTCTGGAAGAATTTTGCTAAGATAGATACAGACAGTAGAAACGAGGAACAATGATGGCGGAAGCACTATTTTTACAATCGGTTATGCAGGAAAAGATTTGGGGCGGGACTAGGCTTCGGGACGAATTTGGCTATGAAAGTGCAAGTGACCATATCGGGGAATACTGGGCGATTTCAGCCCATCCAAATGGGGTTTCCTTGGTTAAAAATGGAGTCTATGCAGGTTGGAAATTAGATGATTTGTACCGTGAACACCGTGAACTTTTTGCTCATCGAAGAGAAGATGTTTTTCCTCTTTTGACGAAAATTTTAGATGCTAATGACTGGTTGAGCGTACAAGTTCACCCCGATGATGCTTATGGTTTAGCACATGAGGGAGAGCTTGGCAAGACCGAATGCTGGTATGTTTTGGCAGCTGATGAAGGATCTGAAATTATCTATGGGCACAAGGCCCTCTCAAAAGAAGAACTTCGTGAAAAGATTGACCAGAAAGATTGGGAAGGGTTGTTGAAGAAGGTTCCTGTCAAGGCGGGGGATTTCTTCTATGTGCCAAGTGGCACTATTCACGCTATTGGACAAGGCATTATGATTTTGGAAACCCAGCAATCAAGTGATACCACCTACCGTGTCTACGATTTTGACCGAAAGGATGAGGCAGGCAATCTCCGAGAATTGCATTTGGAAAAATCCATTGATGTAACAACAATTGGGGATCCAGCAAATAGCCGTCCTGTGACCCTTTACGCAGATGATTTGCGTTCAACCCTGCTTGTTGCCAATGACTTTTTCAGTGTTTACAAGTGGGAGATAACAGGGCAAGTTCACATGCAACGAACAGCTGACTATTACTTGGTTAGTGTCTTAGCGGGCCAAGGGGAACTTGTCATTGACGGGCAGGTCTATTCCATTAAAAAAGGTGACCACTTTATCCTGCCAGCAAATGTGCTTGATTGGACCTTGCGGGGAGAGAGTTTAGAGATGATTGTTAGTCATCCTTGATAAAGTTGGAATTAAGCAAAGAAACCGATGATTGGATAAGCCGTCATCGGTTTAAATCCCATTCTCGTTCTTGAAAGATATAGGAAAACATGCTATAATGAAAAGAACATTTTAAAAATAATGCTCTCAAAAAATGGAAAGGTTATCCCCTTATCCCCTCTCTTTTTGAGGATTTGGGAGTAGAAGATTAACGACAAGTAAGGAACAACATGGCGAATATATTAAAAACAATCATTGAAAATGATAAAGGTGAATTACGAAAATTAGAGAAAATGGCCAAGAAGGTCATTGCTTATGAAAATGAGATGGCTGCTTTATCAGATGAAGCACTAAAAGCCAAAACAGAGGAGTTCAAGGAACGTCACCGCAATGGGGAATCTTTGGATGATTTGTTGTACGAAGCCTTTGCGGTTGTCCGTGAAGGAGCAAAACGTGTTTTGGGACTCTTCCCCTATCCTGTGCAGATTATGGGAGGAATTGTCCTTCATCATGGTGATGTACCTGAAATGCGTACAGGGGAAGGAAAAACCTTGACCGCGACCATGCCAGTTTATCTCAACGCTATCTCTGGAAAAGGAGTGCACGTTGTTACCGTCAATGAATACCTATCAGAACGGGACGCAACGGAGATGGGTGAACTGTACTCTTGGTTGGGCTTGTCTGTAGGGATTAACCTAGCGGCAAAATCACCAACTGAGAAAAAAGAAGCTTATGCCTGTGATATCACCTACTCAACCAACTCAGAGATTGGATTTGACTATCTGCGGGACAACATGGTGGTTCGGGCAGAAAACATGGTACAACGCCCGCTCAACTATGCCTTGGTTGATGAGGTAGACTCTATCTTGATTGACGAAGCACGGACACCTTTGATCGTATCTGGCCCTGTTTCGTCAGAGACCAATCAGCTGTACCACATGGCAGACCACTATGTCAAATCACTGACCAAGGATGACTATATCATTGATGTTCAGTCCAAGACGATTGGTCTTTCGGATTCAGGTATTGATAAGGCAGAAAGTTACTTCAAGCTGGATAATCTTTATGACATTGAAAATGTGGCTTTGACCCACTTTATCGACAATGCCCTCCGTGCCAACTATATCATGTTGCTAGACATTGATTATGTGGTTAGTGAAGACCAGGAAATCCTCATTGTCGATCAATTTACAGGGCGGACAATGGAAGGTCGCCGGTATTCAGATGGTCTTCACCAAGCGATTGAAGCCAAAGAAGGAGTGCCGGTTCAAGATGAAACCAAAACTTCAGCTTCCATTACCTACCAAAATCTTTTCCGGATGTATAAGAAATTGTCTGGGATGACAGGGACTGGTAAGACTGAGGAAGAGGAATTCCGTGAAATCTACAATATTCGCGTGATTCCAATTCCGACAAACCGCCCGGTTGCTCGTATTGACCATCCAGACCTGTTGTACCCAAGTATTGAGTCCAAATTTAAGGCAGTGGTGCAAGATGTGAAAGAACGCTACCAAAAAGGACAACCTGTCCTTGTCGGAACAGTTGCGGTTGAAACCAGTGACTATATTTCCAAGATGTTGGTAAAGGCAGGCGTTCCTCACGAGGTCTTGAATGCCAAAAACCACTATAAAGAAGCTCAAATCGTTATGAATGCTGGTCAGCGAGGTGCGGTCACTATTGCGACCAACATGGCTGGACGGGGAACGGATATTAAGCTCGGTGAGGGCGTGCGTGAACTCGGTGGACTGTGTGTCATCGGAACAGAGCGCCACGAAAGCCGTCGGATTGACAATCAGCTCCGTGGACGTTCTGGTCGGCAAGGGGATCCAGGGGAATCACAATTCTACCTGTCCTTAGAAGATGATTTGATGAAACGTTTTGGTTCTGAGCGAATTAAGGCTGTTTTAGATCGTATGAATTTGAGCGAAGAAGAATCCGTTATTAAGTCGAAAATGTTGACACGTCAGGTCGAAGGTGCTCAAAAACGCGTCGAAGGAAACAACTATGACACGCGTAAACAAGTCCTTCAATACGATGATGTCATGCGTGAGCAACGTGAAATCATCTATGCAGAACGGTATGATGTTATCACGGCAGACCGCGATTTAGCTCCTGAAATTCATGGCATGATTAAACGGACCATCAATCGTACGGTGGATATGAATAATCATGTGGATAAGGCAGAAAAGCTAGAAGCCATTCTTAATTTTGCTAAGATGAATCTCCTGCCTGAGGATTCGATTAGTGAGGAAGATTTAAAAGGTCTATCAGACAAGCAAATCAAAGAAGAATTATTTGAGCGTGCTCTCGAAGTTTATGATAGTCAGATTGCGAAACTTCGAGATGAGGATGCTGTTAAGGAATTCCAAAAAGTCTTGATTTTACGTGTGGTTGATGCTAAATGGACAGATCATATTGATGCTCTTGATCAATTGAGAAGTTCCGTTGGCTTGCGTGGCTATGCCCAAAATAACCCAATCGTCGAATATCAATCTGAAGGTTTCCGTATGTTTAACGACATGATTGGCTCCATCGAGTTTGATGTCACACGATTGATGATGAAGGCGCAAATTCATGAACAAGAGCGTCCACGGGCAGAGCACCAAATTAGCACAACGGCAACCAGAAATATTGCCGCCCAACATACGATGTTGCCAGAAGATGTGAAAATTGAAAGTATCCGCCGGAATGAATTGTGCCCATGCGGTTCTGGTAAGAAGTTCAAAAATTGTCACGGACGGAGAAACTAAGCTACAATACAGGAGAGAGTATGACATTTAAAGCCTTAAGTCAGCCAATCAATGTAAAAGAAGTACGAAGCAACTATAAGCTTGAGGGGGCTTCTTTGCAACGAAAAGAAGAACGAGATGCTGCATTAAATGCCATTATTCGTGGGGAAGATGACCGAATTTTATTGGTCATCGGTCCCTGCTCATCAGACAACGAAGAAGCTGTATTAGAATACGCTAAACGTTTGGCAGCTCTTCAAGAAACGGTTAAAGACCGTATATTTATGGTCATGCGTGTTTATACGGCTAAGCCACGAACCAATGGTGATGGTTATAAAGGCTTAATTCACCAGCCCAATGCAACGGCTGCGCCGAGTCTGATCAATGGGATTAAAGCTGTTCGTAAGCTCCATTATCGTGTCATCACAGAGACGGGCATGACGACAGCAGATGAAATGCTCTATCCAGAAAATCTACCCTTGGTGGATGATTTGATTTCTTACATGGCAGTGGGAGCTCGTTCGGTGGAAGATCAGCAACATCGTTTTGTAGCGAGTGGGGCAGACTTGGTTACGGGGCTTAAAAATCCTACGTCTGGGAATTTAACTGTCATGTTTAATGGCATTTATGCAGCGCAGAATAAACAGAGTTTCCTGTTTGGAAATACAGAGGTAGAAACTTCTGGAAATCCATACGCTCATGCAATTTTGCGTGGTGCTATCAATGAGTATGGAAAAAATGTTCCAAATTACTACTATGATAATTTATTAGACACTATCGCCCAGTATGAGAAGATGGGCTTGGAGAATCCTTTTATTATCATTGATACCAACCATGATAATTCAGGAAAACAGTATTTGGAGCAAGTGAGAATTGTCCGTCAAACCTTGATTAACCGAGCTTGGAATGAGAAAATCCATCGCTATGTTCGAGGATTTATGATTGAATCTTATTTAGAAGATGGTCGTCAAGATGAGCCAGATGTATTTGGAAAATCAATCACTGATCCTTGTCTCGGCTGGGATCATACGGAACAGTTGGTACGTGAAATTTATGAAACATTAGGGAAGTAATATGGTATTTATTGAAAAAGGTCAACAAATTGATATAGAGGAAATTAAATCAGTTAGCCAATTGTCAGCGGATGCCCTTGCTAAAAAGGAGGCACGTGACGAGGAGCTAGCAGCGATTATCCGTGGAGAAGATGAGCGTATTCTCTTGGTCATTGGTCCCTGCTCATCCGATAATGAAGAGGCTGTGTTGGAATACGCTAAGCGCCTTGCGGATCTTCAAGAGAAGGTGAAAGATAAAATTTTTATGGTGATGCGGGTTTATACGGCAAAACCTCGGACCAATGGGGATGGCTATAAAGGGCTAGTTCATCAGCCAGATACGTCTAAAGCACCGAGTTTAATCAATGGTATTTTAGCAGTTCGTCAGCTCCATTATCGTGTCATCACAGAGACAGGTCTTACGACGGCAGATGAGATGCTCTATCCGTCCAATCTTGTTTTGGTAGATGATTTGGTCAGCTACCATGCGATTGGTGCACGTTCGGTTGAAGACCAAGAGCACCGCTTTGTGGCATCAGGAATTGATGCTCCAGTGGGAATGAAAAATCCAACCTCAGGCAATATGGGAGTGATGTTTAATGCTGTTTATGCAGCACAAAACAAGCAGAGTTTTCTCTACCATGCTCAGGAAGTGGAAACCTGTGGAAATCCATTGACCCATATCATTTTACGAGGAGCTACCAATGAATACGGCAAAAATGTTCCGAATTTCTATTATGAAAATCTTCTGGACGCCATTGAACGCTATGAGAAAATGGAACTGGAAAATCCATTCATTATCATTGATACCAACCATGATAATTCTGGTAAGCAATATCTAGAGCAAGTTCGAATTATCCGTCAGGTTTTGATCAATCGAGATTGGAATCCGAAAATTAAACAAGCCGTTCGTGGTTTCATGATTGAGTCTTACTTGGAAGATGGACGCCAAGATCAGCCAGAGGTATTTGGGAAGTCCATTACGGACCCTTGCTTAGGTTGGGACAATACGGAACAGTTGATTATGGAAATCTACCAAACGGTAAAGTAATAGGGTGGGCTTGCGTCACCCCTTGAAAGGGATATTGGGGTGGTACTCAGGTGAATCATCATCGGGAGTTCCGCTCTTTTTTTGAAACGATGATAAGAGGACACGGTATTGACATCGAGGAAATTTCCTCGATTCAGAAGGCATATGAGCGAAATGTTCGATTTGTGGATAAGGTTTTGACCAACCGTGAAAAAGAACGGTTCAGCCAGCTTTCTGGCAAACGAAAATTTGAATATTTAGCGGGGCGTTGGGCTGCCAAAGAAGCGTTTAGCAAGGCTTGGGGAACGGGGCTAGTGACACGCCAGCTAAGTTTTCAGGATTTAGAAATTTTAAACAATCAGATGGGGGCACCAATCTTTACCCAGTCTCCCTTTGAAGGAACTATCTGGGTATCCATTAGCCATGCCGGAAATCTGGTGACTGCAAGTGTGATTTTGGAGGAAAAGGATGAAAAAAAGTCCACACAGACCAACGAGGGCGGTAATTGATTTATCAGCGATTACCTATAATTTGGAACAAGTAGCATACCACTTGCCGCAAGAGGTAGAAAAGTGGGCGGTTGTCAAAGCCAATGCTTATGGTCACGGTGCAGTCCAAGTGGCTCGTGCTCTGCTACCACAAGTGGATGGATTTTGCATCTCTAATATTGATGAAGCCTTGGAATTACGAAATGCAGGCATCACCCAAGATATGCTCGTTTTAGGCGTATCGGATGTGCAAGTTGTTGATCTAGCTTTGAGAGAAAATATCGTACTAACGGTTGCGAGCCTAGAGTGGCTAGAACGACTGAAGCAAACGGGACAAGAGCTCACAGGATTGCGTGTCCATATCAAGGTTGATTCAGGGATGGGGCGGATTGGCTTTAGAAATGCGAGCGATATCAATCAATCAATTGCAAGTTTGACAGAGGCAGGGAGCTTGGTAGAAGGGATTTTCACTCATTTTGCGACAGCGGATGAACGCGATGAAAGTTACTTTTATCAGCAATTGAACACCTTTAAGGAAATTCTTGCAGAAGTGGAGGATTGTCCTCTTTTGATCCACGCTAGTAATTCAGCGACCAGTTTGTGGCACCAAGAAACGATTTTTAATGCAGTTCGTTTAGGAGTGGTTCTCTACGGTTTAAATCCAAGTGGAGAGGTTCTGTCCTTGCCGTATGAGTTGCGACCTGCTTTGCAGTTGGAGACAGAAATTGTCCATGTCAAGGCTGTTCCAAAGGGAGCTTGTATCGGCTACGGGGCGACCTATGAGGCCATGGAAGAAGAATGGATTGCTACTTTACCGATTGGTTATGCAGATGGATGGACCCGCGATATGCAGGGATTTGCGGTTTTAGTTGAGGGAGAGCGGTGTCCGATTGTCGGTCGGGTGTCAATGGATCAAATCACCATTGCCTTGAAAAAGCCCTATCCACTGGGAACAAAGGTGGTTTTGATTGGCAGTAGTCATGGCAAGGAAGTATCAGCGACAGATGTGGCAGTTTATCGAGGTACGATTAACTATGAAGTGGTGTGCTTACTGAGTGATCGAATTCCTCGGCTATATCCTTAAAAATCGTAAAGGAAAGGAGACTATCTGATGAATTTACACCAGCCCTTGACAGTACTTCCTGGAGTGGGGCCTAAATCAGCCGAAAAATACTTAAAATTAGGCATTGCAAGTTTGCTGGATTTGTTGCTCTATTTTCCTTTTCGCTATGAAGATTTTCAAACAAAAAATGTCTTGGAGCTTGAGGATGGAGAAAAGGCTGTGATTGCTGGTGAGGTTGCGACCCCTGCCAATGTCCAGTATTATGGATTTAAACGAAATCGTCTTCGTTTTTCAATCAAGCAAGGAGAGGTGGTTCTGGCTGTCAATTTTTTCAACCAACCCTATCTGGTTGATAAGATCGAGCTGGGTCAGACCATCGCCGTCTTTGGAAAATGGGACAAGAAAAAAGCAAGCCTAACAGGGATGAAGGTCTTAGCGCAGGTGGAGGATGATTTGCAGCCAGTGTACCGAGTGGTGCAAGGCGTTAGTCAAGCCAGTCTGGTAAAAGTGATTAAGATAGCTTTTGATGAGGGCTTGGATTTGCTTTTAGAAGAAAATCTGCCAACGGTTTTACTACAACGCTACCAACTAATGGAGCGTAGTCAGGCTGTGCGGGCCATGCATTTTCCCAAAGATTTAGCAGAATATAAGCAGGCCGTTCGGCGCGTTAAATTTGAAGAGTTGCTGTATTTTCAAATGCAGTTACAAGTCTTGAAATCCCAAACCAAGGACGAGGGCAATGGCCTTAGCATGCTGTGGGATGAGCAGTCCCTCAAGGAGAAAAAGGCCAGTCTGCCCTTTTCTTTAACAGAGGCTCAGGAAAAGAGCTTGGCAGAGATTTTGGGAGATATGAGGTCGTCTTCTCATATGAATCGCCTTCTGCAAGGAGATGTGGGGAGTGGCAAGACAGTGGTTGCAGCCCTTAGCATGTATGCGGCTCATACAGCGGGCTTTCAATCAGCCCTTATGGTGCCTACGGAAATCTTGGCAGAACAACATGCGGAAAGTTTAAAAGAATTGTTTCCCGAGCTGAATCTTGTCTTGTTGACAGGGAGTATGAGGGTGGCGGAAAAGCGTGAACGGCTAGCTGCTATTGCTTCAGGCGAGGCGGAGTTCATCGTGGGAACCCATGCCCTCATTCAAGAAGGAGTAGATTATGCCAAGCTGGGGTTGATTATCATCGATGAGCAGCACCGATTTGGGGTTGGTCAACGTCGGATTTTACGGGAAAAGGGCCAAAATCCAGATGTTTTGATGATGACAGCGACACCTATTCCGCGAACCTTAGCTATTACAGCTTTTGGAGATATGGATGTCTCCGTGATTGATCAGCTGCCAGCTGGACGCAAGCCCATTGTCACCCGTTGGGTCAAGCATGAGCAGCTGCCAGTTGTTTTGGACTGGCTCTTAAAAGAGCTCCAGAAAGGTTCTCAAGCTTATGTCATTTCTCCTTTGATTGAAGAATCAGAAGCCTTGGATTTGAAAAATGCTCTGGCCTTGGAAGAGGAATTAAAAGCCTATTTTTCAGACCGTGCACGCATTGCTCTGCTTCACGGTAAGATGAAAAGTGAGGACAAGGAGCGTATTATGCAGGATTTCAAGGAGAAAAAGACAGATCTTTTGGTTTCTACGACGGTGATCGAAGTGGGGGTGAATGTACCTAATGCTACGGTGATGATGATTATGGATGCTGACCGCTTTGGACTAAGCCAGCTCCATCAGCTGCGTGGTCGCGTAGGTCGTGGGGACAAGCAATCCTATGCAATCTTAGTAGCCAATCCTAAGACGGAATCAGGTCAAAAACGCATGAAAATCATGACAGAGACGACCAATGGCTTTGTTTTGGCTGAAGAGGATTTGAAAATGCGGGGGTCTGGTGAAATCTTTGGCACTCGCCAATCAGGAATTCCAGAATTCCAAGTTGCTAATCTGGTGGAAGACTATCCAATCTTAGAAGAAGCAAGGCGAGTCTCTGCACAGATTGTCTCTGAACCTAATTGGCAGGAGCAGGCAGATTGGCAGATTTTAGCCCTGAATTTGGAGAAAAAGGAACATTTGGATTAAGATTTCTGTAAGAAAATTCTAAGTCAGCTTTAAGGTTTTGGGCGTATCATAGAGCTAGTAAGAAAGAGGAGGAAGTTCCTATGACCAAGACCATCAAAGTAAACTATAACAAGCGATTTTCAAAACAAACACAAACCAAGCAAAAGTACGGCAGTTAGTAGTTTAGCTGTCCAGGAAATCCATTTTACAAAAAGATAAAAAGAATAAGATAAAGCAGGAGCGTCTTATTCTTTTTTTACGGCAATAAAAACAGCTAAGTCATAGGAACTGTGGTATAATAGAGAGGATTAGTCCTCTTTGTACTCGTCAACAATCAACACCTGACGTTGTTAACTCACCTTTCTGAACTCCAGTTCTACCTGTGGTTTTTAGGATACAAGCTACGTTAGTTTTGTCTATCACCTTCCACAATTCTCAATTGTGAAAGCTAGTCAGATGTTGATTGTTATAGAGTATTAGATTGATTAGTCAGAGGAAACTTCTAGAATAATCAATCCAAGGGAATCTTCTTAGCCTGAGAAGGTTGGCTTCTGTAATCAGACAGCGATTGGTACGAAATAGGGTGTTTCTCCTAGTAGAGGACGGATGAATGGTAAAGTAGAAAGGATATAAAATGGGGAAAACAAGATTATACCTAGTGCGTCATGGAAAAACAATGTTTAATACGATTGGGCGTGCACAAGGCTGGAGTGATACTCCCTTGACAGCTGAGGGGGAGCGAGGAATTCACGAATTAGGAATTGGACTTCGTAAAGCGGGTTTGACGTTTGAGAGGGCTTATTCGAGCGATAGCGGACGAACCATTCAAACTATGGGGATTGCCTTGAGTGAGCTGGGGTTAAATGGGAAAATCCCGTACCAACACGACAAACGAATTCGTGAATGGTGTTTTGGGAGCTTTGACGGTGCCTATGATGGCGAGTTATTTATGGGCTTAATTCCACGCGTTTTCAATGTTGAGCATGTCCACCAATTAAGTTATCCAGAATTGGCTGAAGGGCTGGTGGAAGTAGATACAGCTGGATGGGCAGAATCTTGGGAGAAGCTTAGCAGCCGCATTCTCGAAGGCTTTACAGCTATTGCACAGGAAATGGAGGCTCAAGGTGGTGGCAATGCCCTCGTTGTGAGTCATGGAATGACCATTGGAACCTTTGCTTGGTTGATTGACCGCAGCACGCCTCGAGGGCTAGGGCTTGACAATGGCAGTGTGACAGTGATTGACTATGAAAATGGGGTCTTTCAGATTGACCGTATTGGAGACATGTCTTATCGGAAAGAGGGAGCTAAAGTATTGGAGGAATTCGGTGAGTAACTATATCAGACGATTGCTACCATTTTTCTCAGGTCTCTTCTTGCTAACTTTGATTGCCATGGTGTTTTTCTTTAATCCTGCTTGGTTACCCTCATTTGGTGAAAAGAAAGCTTCAAAAGTAGAACCGGAAATGCAGCAAGTAGCCAGTCAGCAACCAGATTCTCTTCCGACGGTATCAAGTTCTGACTGGAATTTGATTTTGGTCAATCGTACCTACCCAACAGAAGTCAATCCTCCCAAACTAGCTACCGTTGAGGATATTGAACTAGATAGTCGGATTGAGCAGGCAACGAAAGATTTCCTAGCTGCTATTCGGCAGATTGAACCAGAGGAAACCTTGATTTCTGGCTATCGAAGTAAAGAAAACCAGACAGAATTGTACAATGAAGCGGTTGAAGCCGCTGAATTAGAAGGACTTTCTCGTGAAGAGGCGGAAGCATTGGTGCGTCACCAAATTCAAGTCCCTGGTGCCAGTGAACATCAGACAGGCTTGGCTTTGGATATTAGTGTACCAAGTGGTCAATCGGACGAATTGGCAGAACAGATTTCGGCCTTGGCTCCAGATTATGGCTTTATTTTGCGCTATCCGAAGGATAAGAGCGAGATTACTGGAGTGGACTTTGAGAATTGGCATTACCGCTATGTGGGGAAGGAGTCAGCTCGCTACATCGTTGACCACCAGCTAGTCTTAGAAGAATATATCGAGCTTTTGAAAAAAGCAGGTCAGTAAACGTCAGAATTCTGGCGTTTTTTAGCTCATTGTCAATACACTACAGTTGACAATGATACTCATGTAATTTCAAAAATAGCTATTCGATTGTACCGACCTCTCTATTGTTAGATTTTGGTCTGACTTTTGAGGGTCACATCAGATGTATGCATGCTTATCTTTGTTTAAAAATGAAACAGTTTAAGTAAGTCTAATAGAATGATTTTTTAGCAGATGAAAAGCACAGGCATAAAAAATAGCTAGTTTGCGTTCGAACCATCTAAGAAAGTCGCAAAAATGCTAACTTTGATTTTGGATGAGTATGAGCCTATTTTTCTAGCGTATAAATCCAAAAAGAACCGCGCCCGTTCGTTAGCCAGTAGTCTAACTTTAGGGTGCGGTTTTGACTGTTTGTCCTAGATTTGTTTAGAATCCACCACCACCAGAGCCTCCGCCAAATCCACCAGAAGAACCACCACTAAATCCACCGCCGCTACCACTGGTATTGATGGAGGTGGCTGCTTGATAGGATTGCTGGAAGGAATGGTTAAACTGATTGAGAAAGGCGGTATTGTAGATAAAGGACTGGTAATCGGCATTGAAATTCGTTGTTGGAAGACCTTCTGGGAAGACCTGTTTCAAGCGCTGGATGACCTCTTTGGCAACGCCGAGTGATACGGCATAGACCAGAATATGGTCCCAGATGATGACGGATTCGATGTCTGCCTGATCCAGACGACTAATGTCTATGAGCATTTTCCGAAATGCCTTCCATTGACGATATTCGTATTCCTCTTTTTGTGATCGTCGTTTGAGAAAAAGATGATGAAAGAGCCGATTGGATAGAAGAATTCCACACACTAGCACGGAAATTCCGATGGTATACGGAATAAAGTCAGCCGAGAGATCCAAGGTCCAAATGCTGATGAAAAGTGCAAGGATAGCAATGACACTAGAAATCCAGGTATAACTTGTGGAGAAACGTGTGTTTTTGTCAGAATAACTTGGAGCTTGATTGCTTGCAGCGGTTTTAAATTGTTGAAGATGGTTGACATATTTGTTTGGATGTTTTTTGGCGTATCGCTTGATTTGATTTAGTGTAAGCCAACTATTATCGCTGCTGATGGTATCAAAGAGGAAGGAGACGAGCACGTCTTCGTGGGCGAGCAGCCCTTCTTTTGAAAGGAGGGTAAAACCATAGTCCTTGCTCAGAGCCTCTAAAGCTACTTTTTTCTTCCGAACCAAATCAAGGAGTGTCGCTCCGAGGTCTGCTCCGTCTAGTCGATGAAAGATAGCCACATTCACGACTGCAGGAGAGAGATCTCGTGGAATCTCAAAGAGATGTTCAGGAACGAGTGGAATTTTTTCTTCCCATCTTTTGTAAGGCTTGTGGACGAAGGGATAAACTCCTAATAAGATTGCCCCTAGGACTGGAAACAGTCCGATGGAGAGGATACGGGCTTGTTTTTTCTCTTCTTCAATTTCTTTTTGGTGTCGTAACGTTTCATAAGCTCGCTTTCCTTCTTCACTGGTAATCCGATCCCATGCTTGAGTTGATACCTGATTGGGATTGTCAGCTGTTAGGTCTGGTGAAAAAAGAACCCTTGCCTCAATGAAATCTCCTGCTTGATTGTGGGGACTTGTAAAGGTCACTCCTTTATAATCAGGGTCAATCGTCACTTGTCCTTCATCGCTGGCATGTCCCCAGGCTTTTAAGTGTTCAGCTGACAGAGCTTCAGGAAAACGAATATGAATTCGGATATTTTTTTGGTCAATCTCCCAACCTTGTCCGACAAATTTTCGGTTGATTTCTGCAGCGTCAAGGTAGTTAATGACGCTTTGCTTAAGGGTGTAGCGAAGCAGGACGGTTCGACTATTGTTGTTAAGAGGTAAAAAAAGTTTGAATTTCAAGTAGGAACCTGTATCTGAAAGCTGATAGGTTTGCTCCTGCTGGCTATCAGATTGACTCAAGGTTTGCTCACCTTGAGCTGTTTTTTCGGCAGCAGAAACATCGGTCACCTGAGTGTATTTGCCCTTGGTTTCTTGCTTGTCTAGCTGATAGTAGACGCCGTTATATTGCCTATTTGCTTGAAATGTCATCTCTTCGCTGACAACTAGGTCTCCATTTTTTTGTACAGAGACATCGATATTGTAGTCGCTCACTTGTAAATCTTCTGCCAAAACAGAAGGGATTGCAAAGAGGATTAGTAGAAAGACACAGCTGAATAACCATTTTTTCATGAGACATTCCCCCCTTTTTATCTTCTATTATACTCTAAAATTTCAAAAAATCTAGATTATTATAGGAAATAACAGCTCAGACTTGAGACTGATTTTTAGGCTCTTTGTCAACTGTAGTGGGTAGATGTCAGCTAACATCTAGAGAGGACCAACTTGGTCTTCTCTTTTTTGATGTTTAAGGCAATCAAAATCCGCTTTTTGAAGTTTTCAAAGTTCCTGAAACCAAAGGCATTTCGTTTAATGACTTTGATAAGATTATTGGTAGCTTCCAATTTAGCGTTGGAATAAGGCAATTCCAAGGCGTTTAAAACCTTGTCCTTATCCTTTAGAAACGTCTTAAATACCGTCTGGAAAATAGGGTTAACAGTGGCTATTTCTTGTTCAATTAGGTCAAAGAAATGATCTGAGTTCTTCTCTTGGAAATGGAATAAAAGAAGTTGATAGAGTTCATAATGTTGTCGTAACTCATCTGAGTAGGATAGGAGCTTGTCTAAGATTTCCTTATTGGTCAAATGCATGCGAAATGTAGGGCGATAAAACCGTTTATCACTGAGTTTACGGCTATCTTGTTGTACCAGTTTCCAGTAGCGTTTTAAGACACGGTATTCCTGGGATTTTCTATCGAATTGATTCATGATTTGTATGCGGACACGGTTCATAGCACGGCTGAGATGTTGCACAACGTGGAAACGATCAAGCACGATTTTAGCATGAGGAAAAAGTTGTTTGGCTAGTTGATAGTAAGGGCTAAACATGTCCATAGTGATGAATTTAACGCGGTTTCTGACCTGTCTAGGGTATCTCAGAAAGTGATTTCGGATGGTTGCTTGCGTTCTTCCATCAAGGATAGCGATGATGTTATTTGTGTCAAAATCTTGAGCGATAAAGCTCATTTTCCCTTTCTTGAAGGCATACTCATCCCAGGACATGACTTCTGGAAGCTTAGCCCAATCCGTTTCAAACTTAAACTCATTGAGTTTTCGAATAACTGTAGATGTTGAAATGGAGAGTCTGTGTGCGATATGTGTCATTGCTTGCTTTTCGATGAGTAATTGTGCGATTTTCTGGTTGACAGCGACAGAGATTTGATGGTTCTTCTTAACAATAGGAGTTTCAGCGACCGCTATTTTCCCACAGTCTTTGCACTTGAAACGACGCTTTCGAAGGCGGATAAGTAGCGGGTAGCCAGCAGTTTCTAAGTAGGGGATTTTAGAGGCTTTCTGGAAGTCGTACTTAGCCATTTGTCCCTTGCAGGAAGAGCATTTAGGGGCTGTGTAATCCAAGTGACCGTGGAGTTCTAAGTGAGTTCCCATGTCGCATTCATTAGTGATCGTGATATTTTTGTCTTTCATTTTGAGAAAATTTGTGATAAGATTTAGTTGTTCCATATGAGTCTTTCTAAATGATGGTTTTATCGCTTTTCATTATAGGTCATATGGGACTTTTTTTCTACACTGAAAAAGGCTCCATAATCTCTACAGTGGATTTACCCACTACAGATATTATAGAGCCGATTTTTAGCACTCCAGACAAAAGAGTGCTAATTTTTTGGTTTTTTCCCTTGACTTTAAGAATAATCGGTGTATAATAGAATCATAAGTTAGCACTCGGGGGACAAGAGTGCTAATGCTAGAATTCCGAATGGAGGTGAGGTTTTGGTAACAGAACGCCAACATGAAATTCTAAATTTGATCGTTGAAATCTTTACGAAAACGCACGAGCCAGTCGGGTCAAAAGCTCTCCAAGACAGTATTTCTTCAAGTAGTGCTACCATTCGAAATGAAATGGCGGCTCTAGAGAAAAAAGGATTGCTTGAAAAAGCTCATACCTCGAGTGGTCGAATGCCTAGTGTAGAAGGTTTCAAATACTTTGTGGAGCATTCCCTAACCTTTGATAGTCTAGCTGAAGAAGATATGTATCAGGTTGTCAGGAGTTTCGATCAAGAATTTTTCCGACTGGATGACATTTTGCAGACAGCCGCGACCATCTTGTCGGATTTAACGTCCTGTACGGTGGCGGTGCTTGATGTTGAACCTAGTCAGCAGAAACTCACAGCGTTTGACATCGTCATTCTCAGTCAGCATGCAGCTTTGGCTGTGATGACCTTAGATGAGTCAAAAACGCTGACCAGACAATTTGCCATTCCTAAGAATTTTCTCCGTGAAGATTTAAGGGAAGTCAGAAATCTGGTCTTAGAACGATTGCTGGGGAAAACGGTACTAGATATTCATTACAAACTCAGGACCGAAATTCCGCAGATTATCCAGCGGCATTTTGTCACGACAGATAATGTCTTGCATCTATTTGAACACATTTTCTCAGATCTTTTTACCGAGAATGTGGTGACGGCTGGAAAGATTCGCTTGCTTGATTTTGCGGATATTGGGGCTTACCAGTTCTTTGAATTTCCGCAAAAAGTAGCCCTTGAAATGCGGAGCAATCTAGCTGAAGATGAAATGCAGAGTGTCAAGGTGGCAGACAGTCGAGAACCATCGCTTGCTCATCTGACCGTAGTGACAACCAAGTTTCTCATCCCTTATCGTGGATTTGGAATCTTAGCTGTCATCGGTCCAATCAATGTGGATTACAACCGCATGATGAGTCTTATCAATCTCGTGAACCGAGTTCTCATGATGAAGTTAACCGACTTCTATCGTTACTTAAGTAGTAACCATTACGAGGTGCATTAAGATACGAGGGCGTGAAAAAATCGAATGAAAAATAGGAAATACGACGAAGAAGCTGAGGCTTCTAGGAGTGTTTGTCTTTTTTCCGAGATTTTAGCCCGAGTTCAGTTTATTAAGATGTGAGAGCGTTAAAAAAAGTTGGAATATACCCTAAGGGCATCCATATCTGTAAAGCGGGCTAAGCCCGCAACAGCTATAGAAAACTAGGAGATTGACGTAGTGAGCCGTGCTTACAAGGCCAGCTATCCCTAAAGGGAGCCAAACTTTTAGCTCGAACTCAGTTCTCCAAAACATGAGAGCGTTAAAAAGTAAGGACAATACACAAAGATCTTAGAGAATAGTTGAAATGAATAAAAAGGAGGTTTCGTGTGACCGAAGAAATGAAAAAAGAAGAACAGCTTGAGGAAGTGGAAGGGACAGAAGAAGTTGTCCAAGAAGAAGCAACTCAAGAAAAGTCGGAATTAGAACTTGCGAATGAACGTGCTGAGGACTTTGAAAACAAGTATCTACGAGCAGTAGCCGAAATGCAAAATATCCAACGCCGTAGCAACGAAGAACGTCAAACCTTGCAACGCTATCGCAGTCAGGATTTAGCTAAGGCAATTTTGCCGTCGCTTGATAACCTCGAGCGTGCGTTAGCCGTAGAAGGACTAACAGATGATGTAAAAAAAGGTCTTGAAATGGTTCAAGAAAGCCTAATTCAAGCACTGAAGGATGAAGGGATTGAAGAAGTAGCAGTGGACGGGGCATTTGACCCTAACTTCCACATGGCCATCCAAACCATGCCAGCGGATGACGAACATCCAGTTGATACGATTGCACAAGTCTTCCAGAAAGGCTATAAACTGCATGAGAGGGTGTTGCGACCTGCTATGGTAGTCGTGTACAACTAGTCTGCTATTTTCCTTTTACTCGTCGTTAAGTCGCATCGGCATACCTCAGTATAGCCGCCAGCGCCTTGCCTAGATTAAAAGAAAACTATCTAGCCTAGTTGATGTATACCGCATTGCCTAGGTCTAAAACAAATGACAGGCTAGTTATGGCTGGGTAAAAAATAGGACTATTCTGGACCGAGATGTCCGTAAACTATTTGTAAATTGATCACTAAAGTAAAATAGAAAAAAACATTAGGAAAGGAATGGAACCCGAACGGAAAGCTCGGAATGTAGATAAATCGCCTCGTGTGCCAGCACACATCGTTGATTTCCTAAAATTCTTGTCGCGTTCTCGGCGTTCTTGGTATCTTATATTATGTCTAAAATTATTGGTATTGACTTAGGAACTACAAACTCTGCAGTTGCTGTTCTCGAAGGAACAGAAAGTAAAATCATTGCAAACCCAGAAGGAAATCGTACAACTCCATCTGTTGTATCATTCAAAAATGGTGAAATCATCGTTGGTGATGCAGCAAAACGCCAAGCTGTAACAAATCCAGATACGATTATCTCCATCAAATCCAAAATGGGAACTGCTGAAAAAGTTGCTGCAAATGGCAAAGAATACACACCACAAGAAATCTCTGCGATGATTCTTCAATACTTGAAAGGCTATGCAGAAGAATATCTTGGTGAAAAAGTAACCAAAGCAGTTATTACAGTCCCAGCTTACTTCAACGATGCACAACGTCAAGCAACAAAAGACGCTGGTAAAATTGCGGGTCTTGAAGTAGAACGTATCGTTAACGAGCCAACAGCAGCGGCTCTTGCTTACGGTCTTGACAAGACAGACAAAGAAGAAAAAATCTTGGTATTTGACCTTGGTGGAGGAACATTTGACGTTTCAATCCTTGAGTTAGGTGACGGTGTCTTTGATGTTCTTGCGACCGCTGGGGATAACAAACTTGGTGGAGATGACTTTGACCAAAAAATCATCGACCACATGGTTACAGAGTTCAAGAAAGAAAACGGCATTGACTTGTCAGCAGATAAAATGGCTGTGCAACGTTTGAAAGATGCGGCTGAAAAAGCTAAGAAAGACCTTTCAGGTGTCACTTCAACTCAAATCAGCTTGCCATTTATCACTGCAGGAGAAGCAGGACCTCTACACTTGGAAATGACGCTTACTCGTGCGAAATTTGATGATTTGACACGTGACCTTGTAGAACGCACAAAAGAGCCAGTTCGCCGTGCTTTGTCTGACGCAGGACTTTCTATCTCAGAAATTGACGAGGTTATCCTTGTAGGTGGTTCAACACGTATTCCAGCGGTTGTTGAAGCGGTGAAAGCTGAAACTGGTAAAGAGCCAAACAAATCTGTAAACCCAGACGAAGTTGTTGCTATGGGTGCTGCAATCCAAGGTGGGGTTATCTCTGGTGATGTTAAAGATGTTGTCCTTCTTGACGTAACACCATTGTCACTTGGTATCGAAACAATGGGTGGTGTCTTTACAAAACTCATTGACCGCAACACAACCATTCCAACTTCTAAATCACAAGTCTTCTCAACGGCAGCAGACAATCAACCAGCGGTAGATATTCACGTTCTTCAAGGTGAGCGTCCAATGGCAGCGGACAACAAGACACTTGGTCGTTTCCAATTGACAGATATTCCAGCTGCACCTCGTGGTATTCCTCAAATCGAAGTAACTTTTGATATTGACAAAAACGGTATCGTATCTGTTAAAGCCAAAGACCTTGGAACGCAAAAAGAGCAAACCATCGTTATTCAATCAAATTCAGGTTTGACAGATGAAGAAATTGACCGCATGATGAAAGATGCAGAAGCAAACGCAGAAGCAGATAAAAAACGTAAAGAAGAAGTTGACCTTCGTAATGAAGTTGACCAAGCAATCTTTGCGACTGAAAAAACAATCAAAGAAACAGAAGGCAAAGGCTTTGACGCAGAACGTGATGCGGCACAAGCAGCTCTTGACGAATTGAAAGCCGCTCAAGAAGCCAACAACTTGGACGACATGAAGGCGAAATTGGAAAACCTGAACGAAAAAGCCCAAGGCCTAGCTGTTAAGATGTACGAACAAGCAGCAGCAGCCCAACAAGCAGCAGGGGGCGCAGAAGGTGCGGCTAACCCAGGTCAAGCAGGCGATGACGTAGTAGATGGAGAGTTTACGGAGAAATAACTCGTTAAGAATGACTAACCACTAACGTGGTTGTCATTCTACGGCAATTGCTATGACGAATTGCCTAAACGACTTGCTAGCTCGAAAAGCATTTAATGTCAAAACGCTTTTCTCACGTCGTAAAACAGTCAACAGTAAATCTCAAAAATATTAACTATCAAAACTCGATCACAGAGGTTGAAATCCAGCCTCTGTTTTTGGGTAAGTAATATATGCTGTAACAGAAAATAGAGTTATAATGGAAAATTGGAAAAAATTATTAAAGAAATATTGGATATTAGGTGTAATTGAAGTTTCTATAGTAGTAATTTATTGGATTGTTAATCCTGTGGCTGAAGACAGCAAATTCAATATATTTATATCTCCAGAAATATTGGCTACAATTCTTGTGGGTGTGGGTGCTATCTATTCTTGGTTAAGTAATAAATCTGACCGAGAACGTGATGAAAATTTAAATATGCTAAAGGATATTGATGAAATTGGGAAATACTATAAGGATAAGCCTGATGAGCGTAATATCAACAATCGGCTTCAAAACCATATAGATGATTTGGAACAAATTGAAGGATATAAAGGAACATTCTTAGAAACATATTTACTGTATATAAAAGATAAGATGGATCCTTCAAAAAACGAAGAGGAGCAATTTAAGAGTTCAAAATCTGTCATTTTCGTTAGTGATGACGAAATTTCTTCAGAGACAGTTGAGAAAGTTTCTAATTTTGAAAATTCGAATAGAGAAAATGACTTTTCTAAACTTAGTTTACATGAAATAAAAGATAAGATTTCTAAAACTTATGATACTAGTGTGAACAATATAAAATACAGTAAGAACTACATAGACTATACTCAAGAAAATAATTTTAAATGGACTACGTGGTATAGTTTAAGAGAAAGTTTTATAAAAAATGTAGAAGATGATGCAAAACTAATCTTTTTTACAAATATAGATGGAAGATATACGGGAGTATCAATTCTAGGGAAAAATCTAAAAGATCTTTCTCAAAAAATGAAGTATAGAAATAAGAAGAGTGGAGATCCTCAATTTGACTTTTATATTACTAAGAACGAAGATGGAAGTTTCTTCGAAAATAGGAATGAGCTTCCACTTGATAAATACGGTGTAAAATCTATAGATTTTTAAAAAATGAATAATATTGAAAAGGTTAGTTAGATTTTTGTGAATAAAAAATATTCATAGCTAAATAAAACAGCATGAAAACTCTTCTCAAAAAATTGTGTAAAAATGGAGTTATCGTTTGCTCCCTACTGATTAAGGAAGTGATCAAAAAATAACCTTCTAAAATTATAGAAAGGAATACAAGTGTTCTGAATTGAACACGGGCTACGGACGGTGCCAAAAAGAGACATAGCTGTTCCAGCATAGCTGGCTTACAGATATGGCTACCTTTAGGTATAGATTTTCCTAGGACGTAAAGGTCCGTTGTCAAATCTTCTATTTTGACTTTGTCCATTTAACGCCCTTAGTATCTTAACAGAAAGGAAATGAACCCGCCCTAACGTCTGTGTCAAAAAAAACAAATGTTTCCTAGACGCAAGCGTCTTCGTCACATTTGCTATTTTGACTTTGCTGTTTACGGGCTTGGTATCTTAATTATGAACAATACAGAATTTTACGATCGTCTGGGGGTGTCAAAGGATGCGTCTCAGGATGAAATCAAAAAGGCTTATCGGAAAATGTCCAAGAAGTACCATCCAGATATCAACAAAGAAGCTGGTGCGGAGCAAAAATATAAGGACATTCAAGAGGCTTATGAAACGCTTAGTGATGCCCAAAAGCGGGCTAGCTATGATCAATTTGGGGCTGCTGGTGCCCAAGGTGGTTTCGGTGGCGGAGGCTTTAGTGGCTTTGACGGTGCTGGTTTTGGAGGCTTTGAGGATATTTTCTCTAGCTTCTTTGGAGGTGGTGGAGCAAGCCGCAATCCAAATGCACCGCGTCAAGGAGACGATCTTCAATACCGGATCAATTTGAAATTTGAAGAAGCGATTTTTGGGGCAGAAAAAGAAGTTAGCTACAATCGTGAGGCGACTTGTCGGACTTGTACAGGTTCTGGTGCAAAACCAGGCACCAGTCCGGTCACTTGTGGTCGTTGTCATGGTGCTGGCGTCATTAACGTCGATACCCAAACACCGCTTGGTATGATGCGCCGCCAGGTAACCTGTGATGTCTGTCATGGTCGTGGAAAAGAAATCAAAGATCCCTGTCATACGTGTCACGGTACTGGTCATGAAAAGCAGGCTCATACAGTTACTGTAAAAGTTCCAGCTGGCGTGGAAACTGGTCAACAAATTCGTTTGTCCGGTCAAGGTGAAGCTGGTTTTAATGGCGGCCCTTACGGAGATTTGTATGTTGTGGTGCAGGTTGAGGCAAGTGATAAGTTCGAACGGGATGGATCTACGATTTTCTACAAATTAGACCTTAACTTTGTTCAGGCTGCATTGGGGGATAGTGTCGAGATTCCAACGGTTCATGGCAATGTCGAGCTGACGATTCCAGAAGGAACCCAAACAGGGAAACGTTTCCGTCTGCGTGGAAAAGGAGCTCCACAACTTCGCGGTGGTGCTGTCGGTGACCAATATGTGACGGTAAACATTGTCACTCCAACCAATCTCAATGAGCAACAAAAAGCAGCCTTGAAACAGTTTGCAGCTGCTGGAAACATCAATGTTCATCCAAAGAAAAAAGGATTTTTCGATAAGGTGAAGGATGCTTTTGAAGAAATGTAAAGCAGTGAAAATGTGCCTGATTTGGGTGCATTTTTGCTTTCCTCAAAGATTCTAGGTGCGAGGAAGAATGATTTATGGTACAATAAAGAAAGTAGAATTTTTTGGAGTGAAGTGTGGGAATTGAAAATTACATGCCTGATTTTGCGATTGAGGCAGTCTATGATTTGACAGTAGAGAGTTTGGGAAAACACGGTATTCGAGCGGTTTTAGTCGATTTAGACAATACCTTGATTGCTTGGAACAATCCTGATGGCACCAAGGAAATGCGCCAGTGGTTGCATGATATGCGAGATGCTGGGGTGAAAGTGGTAGTTGTGTCTAATAATACGCAAAAGCGGGTGCGCCGTGCGGTGGAGCGATTTGGGATTGACTATGTCTATTGGTCTTTGAAGCCTTTTACCTTTGGGATTGACCGTGCCCTCAAGAAATTTTCAATTGATAAACAAGAGGTTGTCATGGTTGGCGATCAGCTGATGACGGATATTCGAGCTGCTCATCGAGCAGGGATTCGTTCGATTTTGGTGAAACCTTTAGTTCAGCATGATTCGCTCAATACCCAAATCAACCGAGCGCGGGAGCGTCGTGTTCTCAAACGAATTCAGGAGAAATACGGCCCAATTCAATTTACAAAAGGAATATAAGATGGAAGAACTTCTTTGTATCGGCTGTGGAGTCGTGATTCAAACAGAGCATAAAAAAGAGCTAGGCTATACGCCCCAAAGTGCTTTAGAAAAAGGTTTAGAGACTGGAGAATTGTACTGCCAGCGTTGTTTTCGCTTGCGTCATTATAATGAAATCACGGATGTCCAAATCACTGATGATGAATTTTTGAAACTCTTGCATGAAGTGGGAGATAGCAAAGCTTTGGTGGTCAATGTCGTTGATATTTTCGACTTTAATGGCTCGATTATCCCTGGTTTGCCTCGTTTTGTATCGAGGAATGATATTTTACTGGTGGGGAATAAAAAGGATATTCTTCCTAAATCTGTGAAGGCAAGCAAGGTAACCCAATGGCTGGCTGAGCGTGCACATGAGGAAGGGTTGAGACCTGTGGATGTTATCCTAGCGAGTGCTCAGCAAAAAGACGCTATCAAGGATTTGATGGACAAGATTGAAAAGCTGAGACAGGGTAGAGATGTCTATGTGGTTGGTGTGACGAATGTCGGCAAATCAACTCTTATCAACGCTATTATCCAAGAAATTACTGGGGATAAGGATATCATTACGACTTCACGTTTTCCGGGAACAACCTTGGATAAGATTGAGATTCCACTTGCGGATGGTGCCCATATCTATGACACGCCTGGGATTATCCATCGTCACCAAATGGCCCATTACCTGTCTGGGAAAAATCTGAAATTTGCCAGTCCGCGTAAGGAAATCAAACCCAAGACCTATCAGTTAAATCCAGAACAAACCCTCTTTTTGGCTGGTTTGGGACGATTTGACTTTATCGCAGGAGACAAACAAGGCTTTACCGCATTTTTTGACAATGAATTAAAACTTCACCGTACGAAATTAGAAGGTGCGACAGAGTTTTACCAAAAGCACGCTGGAAGTCTATTGGTACCGCCGACCAAGGCAGAGTTAGGAACCTTTCCAGAGTTGGTACGGCATGAGTTCACCATTACAGAAAAGACAGATGTGGTGTTCTCAGGTCTTGGCTGGATTCGGCTCAATAGTGCAGCAAAAGTAGCAGCGTGGGCACCAAAGGGTGTGGGAGTTGTTACACGAAAAGCAATTATATAAATACAAAAAGGAAATACAATGACATTAACATCAAAGCAAAGGGCTTTCTTAAATAGCCAAGCTCACAGTTTAAAACCCATTATTCAAATTGGGAAATACGGTTTAAACGACCAAATTAAGACCAGCGTTCGTCAGGCATTGGACAGACGAGAGCTGATTAAGGTGACGCTGCTTCAAAATACGGATGAAAATATCCATGATGTGGCAGAAACCTTGGAAGAAGAAATCGGAGTAGATACTGTACAGAAAATTGGGCGAACCCTGATTTTATTTAAGCAGTCAAGCAAGAAAGAAAATCGAAAACTTTCTGTAAAAGTAAAGGAAATCTAGCGATTTGCATTACCAAGACAGATGGATAATGGAGAAGGAGTAGAGATGGCGATTGAACTCTTAACTCCCTTTACGAAGGTGGATTTGAAACCAGAAGTAAAGGAAAAAAAACGCAAACAAGTAGGGATTTTAGGGGGGAATTTCAACCCTGTCCACAATGCACATCTAGTCATAGCTGATCAAGTGCGGCAGCAATTGGGCTTAGACCAAGTGCTACTCCTACCCGAATATGAACCTCCTCATGTGGACAAAAAAGAAACCATTGACGAGAGACATCGTTTGAAGATGTTGGAGCTTGCGATTGAAGGAGTAGAAGGGCTTGGATTGGAGACGATTGAGTTGGAGCGTGGGGGGATTAGCTATACCTATGATACCATGCAGTCTCTGACAGAACAGCATCCCGATACGGATTATTACTTTATCATTGGAGCAGATATGGTGGATTATTTGCCTAAGTGGCACCGGATTGATGAGCTGATTCAGCTGGTGCAATTTGTCGGTGTGCAACGTCCACGCTATAAGGCAGGGACCTCTTATCCTGTAATCTGGGTGGATGTTCCTTTGATGGATATTTCATCGAGCATGATTCGGGAATGTTTGGCGAATGGCCGCCGTCCGAATTTCCTCTTGCCCCAGTCTGTTCTGGATTATATTGAGAAAGAAGGTCTCTATATATGATAGCAGCTGATTTATCCTTTGACCGTGAGAAGATCCTAGAAAAAATTCGCTCTGCCATGTCTGAGAAACGATTTCGTCATGTTCTGGGGGTAGAAAAAGCAGCACTTGAGTTGGCTCGTCAGTATGGTTGTGATGAACGAAAAGCCAGTCTTGCTGCTCTTCTTCATGATTATGCCAAAGAGGTTGATGATCAGGTATTTTTAGACCTGATTGACCAGCATCAACTGGATGAGGACTTGAAAGTCTGGGGCAATAATGTCTGGCATGGGATTGTTGGTGCCTATAAAATTCGTCATGATTTTGGAATAGAAGATCAGGAAATTTTACAGGCAATTCAGCGTCATACAGTAGGTGCAGCCCAGATGACCTTGCTCGATAAGGTTCTCTATGTAGCGGATTACATTGAGCCAAATCGTGATTTTCCTGGAGTAGATGAGGCAAGAAGATTAGCCAAAGAATGTTTGGAACTGGCGGTTGCCTATGAGACGGCGCAGACAGTTGCTCATTTGGCTAAAAAAGCGATTCCGATCTATCCCCAAACAATTGAAACCTATAATGCTTATGTGGGATATTTGCAGTAAGTAACCAATAATGAGGTAAAACGTGAAAGAAAAAGAATTAGTAGAATTGGTCGTCAAGGCGGCTGATGAAAAACGTGCAGAAGAAATTGTCGCACTGGATGTAACAAACGTGACCAGTGTAACAGACTATTTTGTGATTGCTAGCTCGATGAATAGTCGTCAGTTAGAGGCGATTGCTGAGCATATTCGTGAAAAAGTCAAAGAAGCTGGTTTTGCAGCGAGCCAACTAGAGGGGGATGCAGCCGGAGGCTGGGTCTTGCTCGACTTAGGTGGGGTTGTTGTCCATATCTTCTCAGAAGAAATGCGTACGCATTATAATCTTGAAAAATTGTGGCACGAAGCGGATAACCTTGAGATTTCCGAGTGGTTGTAAGTCTTGTCTGATAAGTGTTTCATGTGATAGTCGGAACATTTATCATCCCAAAATCTGTATGACAAGAACGTAATAAGCTGAAATAAATATGAAAAACTCAGTTGGGAGCCGACTGAGTTTTTCAAGAAAAGAAAGGAAATAACATGGCGACTTATGAAACCTTTGCCTCAGTCTATGATGCCATTATGGATGATAGTTTGTATGACAAATGGACGGATTTTAGTTTGAGACATTTTCCGAAAGGAAAAACAAAACTCCTTGAATTGGCTTGTGGAACGGGCATTCAATCCATCCGCTTCAAAGAAGCTGGCTTTGATGTAACAGGTCTTGATTTGAGCCGAGAAATGCTTGAGTTGGCTAAAAAACGTAGCCAAGTAGCTGGAATGGAGATCCCCTTTTTAGAAGGCAATATGCTGGACTTGTCTGGTCTTGCTAGCTTTGATATGGTGACCTGTTATTCGGATTCGATTTGCTACATGGCTGATGAGGTCGAGGTTGGTCAGGTCTTTCAAGAGGTTTATAATCATCTCAATGAAGGGGGCCGTTTTCTCTTTGATGTCCACTCGACCTACCAAATGGACGAGGTTTTTCCAGGTTATAGCTATCATGAAAATGCGGAAGATTTTGCCTTTGTTTGGGATACCTATGCGGATGAGCCACCACACTCTATTGTGCATGAACTGACCTTCTTTGTTCAGGAAGAAGATGGTCGTTTCAGCCGGGTAGATGAGATTCATGAAGAGCGGACCTATGAGTTATTGACCTATGATGTGTTACTGGAGCAGGCTGGTTTTAAACAAGTTAAGGTCTATGCTGACTTTGAGGACAAGGAACCAATAGAGACCAGTGCTCGCTGGTTCTTTGTAGCAGAAAAATGATAGTGACAGGCATTGTTGCAGAGTTCAATCCCTTTCATAATGGACATGCCTACCTACTTTCTAAGGCCGAAGGATTGAAAGTTGTTGCCATGAGTGGAAATTTTACCCAACGGGGGGAGCCTGCTATTGTAGATAAGTGGACAAGAGCGCAGATGGCGTTGGAGAACGGTGCAGATTTAGTCGTTGAATTGCCCTTTTTAGTCAGTGTGCAGGCAGCAGATTTTTTTGCCCAAGGAGCGGTGGATATCTTAGCTCGTTTGGGAGTGACTCAGCTTTCCTTTGGGACAGAAGAAATGTTGGATTATGGGAAAATAGCAGAGCTCTACGAGTTAAAAAGTGCTGAAATGGCTGATTTTCTAGCCAATTTACCTGATCGACTCAGTTATCCTGAAAAAACACAGGCCATGTGGGAGACCTTTGCAGGTTTGAGCTTTTCAGGCGATACTCCCAATCATGTTCTTGCTCTAGCCTATGCAAAGGCGGTAGCAGGCAAAGGAATTGCATTGTGTCCGATTAAACGAGAGGGAGCTGGGTTTCATTCGCTTGCCTCACATTTGGAATTTGCTTCAGCTACGGCTTTGAGACATCGCATTGACGATGCAGACTTTATAGCCACTTTTAGTCCAAGTGGAGATTTACTAAGGCAAGTTCCCCATGTGTCATGGGAGAATTATTTCCCCTATCTCCGCTATCAAATTCTCTCCAATCCAGATTTGACGAGTATTTACCAAGTCAACCAAGAAATGGCCAGTCGAATCAGAGAAGCGATAAAGTTGGCGACTTCAATGGAAGAATTGGTCGAGCAGATTGCGACCAAACGCTATACTAAGGCACGGGTTCGACGACTGTTGACCTACATCTTGGTTCAGGCACAGGAAAAGCCCCTTCCCCAAGTCATCCACTTGTTAGGCTTTACGGAAAAGGGGCGTAAGCACTTAGCTCGTATCAAGCAAGAAGTTGCACTGATTAGCCGAATTGGAAAAGAAGCGTGGGACCCCCTTACCCAGCAGGCAGATCGGATTTACCAACTGGGCAATCCTCAGCTTGTCGAGCAGAATGTTGGCCGAATTCCCATTCAAATTTAATCAAACAAGTTCGTGCATTTTCTGATGTCCTGTGTTATAATATAAAGGATTTAAACTAGAACAAAGGAGTATCCAATGGGACGTAAATGGGCCAATATTGTGGCAAAAAAAACAGCCAAGGATGGAGCAAACTCAAAAGTTTATGCCAAATTTGGTGTTGAAATCTATGTAGCAGCAAAAAAAGGGGATCCAGATCCAGAAACCAACACAGCCTTAAAATTTGTTGTTGACCGTGCCAAACAAGCACAAGTACCAAAGCATGTCATTGACAAGGCGATTGATAAGGCAAAAGGAAATACGGATGAAACCTTTACAGAAGGCCGTTATGAAGGTTTTGGACCAAATGGGTCTATGTTGATTGTCGATACCTTGACCTCAAATGTGAACCGTACAGCGGCCAATGTCCGTGCGGCATTTGGGAAAAATGGTGGCAATATGGGAGCGAGTGGTTCTGTATCCTATCTCTTTGACAATAAAGGAGTTGTGGTCTTTGCAGGCGACGATGCAGATAGCATTTTCGAATTGCTCCTAGAAGCAGATGTTGATGTGGATGATGTAGAAGCAGAAGATGGCACAATCACTGTTTATACGGCACCAACAGACCTTCACAAAGCTATCGTAGCTCTTCGCGAGTCTGGTATCGAAGAATTCCAAGTGACAGAGCTTGAGATGATTCCTCAATCAGAAGTTGTACTGGAAGGAGATGACCTTGCAGTCTTTGAAAAATTGGTTGATGTATTAGAAGACGACGAAGACGTTCAAAAGGTCTACACCAACGTAGAAGGATTTTAATGATGAGCAATACCCCTTGGAAATCGAGTGTTTCCAAGGGGTTGTTTGATGTATCAGAAAGAATGGGAGGCTATCAATGATAAATGGCTCTTTGTCAACTGTAGTGGGTAGATGTCAGCTAACACCTAGAGAGGACCAACTTGGTCTTCTCTTTTTTGATGTTTAAGGCAATCAAAATCCGCTTTTTGAAGTTTTCAAAGTTCCTGAAACCAAAGGCATTTCGTTTAATGACTTTGATAAGATTATTGGTAGCTTCCAATTTAGCGTTGGAATAAGGCAATTCCAAAGCGTTTAAAACCTTGTCCTTATCCTTTAGAAAGGTCTTAAATACCGTCTGGAAAATAGGGTTAACAGTGGCTCTTTCTTGCTCAATTAGGTCAAAGAAATGCTCTGAGTTCCTCTCTTGGAAATGGAATAAAAGAAGTTGATAGAGTTCATAATGTTGTCGTAACTCATCTGAGTAGGATAGGAGCTTGTCTAAGATTTCCTTATTGGTCAAATGCATGCGAAATGTAGGGCGATAAAATCGTTTATCACTGAGTTTACGGCTATCTTGTTGTACCAGTTTCCAGTAGCGTTTTAAGACACGGTATTCCTGGGATTTTCTATCGAATTGATTCATGATTTGTATGCGGACACGGTTCATAGCACGGCTGAGATGTTGCACAATGTGGAAGCGATCAAGCACGATTTTGGCATGTGGAAAAAGCTGTTTAGCCAATTTGTAGTAAGGGCTAAACATGTCCATAGTGATGATTTTAACGCGGTTTCTGACCTGTCTAGGGTATCTCAGAAAGTGATTTCGGATGGTTGCTTGCGTTCTTCCATCAAGGATAGCGATGATGTTATTTGTGTCAAAATCTTGAGCGATAAAGCTCATTTTCCCTTTCTTGAAGGCATACTCATCCCAGGACATGACTTCTGGAAGCTTATCCCAATCCGTTTCAAATTTAAACTCATTGAGTTTTCGAATAACTGTAGATGTAGAAATGGAGAGTCTGTGTGCGATATGTGTCATTGCTTGATTTTCGATGAGTAATTGTGCGATTTTCTGGTTGACAGCGACAGATATTTGATGGTTCTTCTTAACAATAGGAGTTTCAGCGACCGCCATTTTCCCACATTCCTTGCACTTGAAACGACGCTTTCGAAGGCGGATAAGTAGTGGGTAGCCAGCAGTTTCTAAGTAGGGGATTTTAGAGGCTTTCTGGAAGTCATACTTAGCCATTTGTCCCTTGCAGGAAGGGCATTTAGGGGCTGTGTAATCCAAGTGACCGTGGAGTTCTAAGTGAGTTCCCATGTCGCATTCATTAGTGATCGTGATATTTTTGTCTTTCATTTTGAGAAAATTTGTGATAAGATTTAGTTGTTCCATATGAGTCTTTCTAAATGATGGTTTTATCGCTTTTCATTATAGGTCATATGGGACTTTTTTTCTACACTGAAAAAGGCTCCATAATCTCTACAGTGGATTTACCCACTACAGATATTATAGAGCCTGATAAATGGCAAATAGATCCAAAATCCTGAGATTGAGTGAATTGATTTGGTCAAGTTTACCTTATTTGGCTAGCAAAGTTCTATTTTTTCTCTAATCTGCTCTAAACAAGCCAGAGCAAAGCTTTGCAAGGCTTGCGGTGAGACATGACTGGGAAAGGAGCGGGACTTAGTATGGGCTTTTAAGGCGGTCTGAATTAGGGCTTGATTAAGCTGTGGTTGGTGATTTAGTGCCCAGTGTCCGCCAGTAGTTTTAGAAAGCAGGAGTTTTTGTTCTACAAATGCAAGTGTTCTGCAGAGATTTAGAATGGTGTAGATAGGTTTCTCTAGAATATCTGTTTCTGCCGTTTCAATGTCCGTCAAGATACTTTGCAGATAGATTTTTGGTGGAATGTCTGGTAATACAAGCTCTTTATCTATTCCAAATAAGGTGATACCGCAGGTTTTAGCGACTGTGATATGTGTCCATAAATCTTGGTCTACTCCGTTCATATTTGTACAAAATGCACGAGGATTTTTCAAGTAAGCATTGAGATGATAGGGAGAAAAATGGAAATCAAAATGATGAGCCCTTTCCCAATTCTGTAAATTCTCTTGTAGCAATACATGAAATTCTAACTTTTTAGCAGGTGCTAGGGGCCAAAGCTCGTTCATAGTCTCTTGCATGAGTGCTAGTTTTTCAGAGAGGTTTAGGGGTTCTTTCACAAGGATGAGGTAATCTAAATCGCTACTATTTGGATAAAAATCATCCAGAGCATAGGAACCGTGGATATAAATTCCTAGAATGTTATCTCCCAAAATAGGTGGAATAGTCGTTTGTAATTGCTTTAAACAAGTTTGAATAGTAGTCATAGGAAACCTCCTTAGGTTATTATAGCATAAATCTTCGTATAGGTATTTTTTATCACAAGGATACAAAAAATATATTGGTCAAGCCGAGATTTATTTGCTATGCTGGATAGAGGAGGAAAAATTTATGAAAAAATACATGTTAGGTCTAGTTGCAATAATGGCTATCTTGCTCAGTGCTTGTCAGCCAGCGTCAAATGAACGAGAAGATAGGGAATTGGTCGTTGCGACGGCTGGAGATGTCAAACCCTTTTCGTATGAGGATAAGGGAGAGTTGACAGGATATGATATTGAGGTCTTAAAGGCTGTGGATAAAAAATTGGACAAGGTTCATTTTTCTTACCAACGGACCAATTGGGAGAGCATTTTTGCTGGTTTAGACGCAGGGCGTTATCAGATTGCAGCCAATAATTTGAGTTATACGAAAGAACGGGCAAAAAAATATTTGTATTCGCTCCCTATTGCTCAAAATCCCTTGGTTTTGGTCAGTCGAAGTGATCAGCCTATTTCTTCTTTAAGTGAGATTGGCGGACGAAAGACAGAGGATGATACAGGGACATCGACCGCTCAGCTGATAGAGGATTGGAACAAGGGACATCGTGAAAATCCTGCGGTATTAGACTATTCGGGTGAAGATATTGGCAAACGTCTTCTTGATTTGGACAATAAAGAGATGGACTTTCTCATCTTTGATAAGGTAACAGTTCAAAGCCTCATTCAAGAACGAGGGTATTCGTTTCATCTTGTAGAATTAGAGGGAGATAGCAATCCCAATAATTACTTGATTTTTGCCAAGGGAGAAGAGGGTTTTCAAAAGGAGTTTAATCAAGCCTTGAAAGAATTATTAGAAGATGGGACATTGGAACGCTTGAGCCAAACTTATCTAAAGGGCGATTACCTTGTGAAAGAGAAATAAAAATGATAGATAGAGAAAACCTATTGCGGCTATAAAAACTCTCTACTAGGCAAAAAAGAAAAGATTTGGTATGATAAGAATAGATTTTAGATGGAGGAATATAGAAAAGATGAAAAAAATTCTAAAATATACAGCAGTTATCGCAGGAGTTCTTGCAGGAGCGACTTTGGTAGCTTGCTCAAATGAAAAAGCTGCTGACAATGCTACTTCTGGGAAAAAGGAAATTGTGGTCGCAACCAACGCTTCACCAAAACCCTTTAACTATGAAGAAGATGGTAAATTGACTGGATATGAGATTGAACTCGTTCGTGCAATTTTCAAGGATTCAGACAAATACGAAGTCAAATTTGAAACAACAGAGTGGTCTGGTATTTTTGCAGGACTGGACAGCGATCGTTACCACATGGCGGTGAACAATATCAGCTATACAGAAGAGCGTGCTGGGAAATATCTCTATGCTGCTCCAACAGCGAAAAACCCTAATGTATTGGTCGTGAACAAGGATGACAGCACCATCAAGTCTCTTGATGACATCGGTGGCAAATCAACAGAGGTGGTTCAAGGAACAACGACTGCTGGCCAATTAGAGAAATACAATGAAGAGCATGCTGATAATCCAACGGTGCTCAACTATACCAAGGCTGATTTCCAACAAATCATGGGACGCTTGAGTGATGGCAAGTTTGATTACAAGATTTTCGATAAAGTCGGTGTAGAAACGGTTATTAAAAATCAAAACTTGAATAATTTGAAAGTGATTGAACTACCAAGTGATCAGCAGCCTTATGTGTACCCTCTTCTTGCTAAAGGTCAAGATGAGTTGAAATCATTTGTGGACAAGCGTATCAAAGAATTGTACCAAGACGGCACACTTGAAAAACTATCGCAAGAGTTCTTCGGTGGGAATTATTTACCAGCAGAAGCTGATGTGAAATAAAAAAATAGGATGGCTAGGTTTTTAAGACCTAATCATCCTATTTTTGATGGTATAGCTAGGATTTATAACACATGATACAAAATAAGAACTTGCCAGTTGGTGAAATTTGTGAGAAACTGGATAGGTAGATTGTGAGTTAAGAAGGAGATTGTATGCATTTTGCGACAGAAGAAGAGCAGATAGCCAAGTTTGAAGCAGATGAGATAACCCAGACTTATCTGGATATTTTGCGGACCTTGATTGCAAAGAAATCTATCTTTGCCCAGCAGATTGGACTAAAGGAGACTGCTCGGTACTTGGGAGAGATCTTTCGGCAAGCAGGAGCGGAGGTTGAGGTAGACGAATCCTATACAGCTCCCTTTGTCATTGCCAGATTTCGGAGTTCAAATCCAGCTGCTAAGACCGTCATTTTTTACCAGCATTATGACACGGTGCCAGCAGATGGGGATCAGGTATGGACAGCAGATCCATTTCATTTATCAATTCGCGATGGTCTAATGGTGGGGCGTGGTGTTGATGATGATAAGGGGCATATTACAGCACGTCTGACAGCTGTTCAGAAATATCTGGCAGCAAAAAAAGAACTTCCTGTCCATGTGACCTTTATCATGGAAGGGGCAGAAGAATCAGCTTCAACAGACTTAGACAACTATCTAAACAAACATAAGAAAAGCTTACGGGGAGCAGATTTATTAGTCTGGGAGCAGGGGACGAAAAATCCCAAAGGTCAGCTGGAAATTTCTGGTGGCAATAAAGGGATTGTGACCTTTGATGTGCGTGTAAAAAGTGCAGATGTCGATATTCATTCTAGCTATGGGGGTGTGATTGATTCTGCCGCTTGGTATCTTATCAACGCACTTACTAGCTTACGCAGTCCAGATGGACGCATATTAGTCGAAGGCTTGTATGAGAAAATTATTCCACCGAATGCTCGGGAGTTGGAGTTAGTCGAGCGATACGCAAGCCGAACAGCTGAGGAATTCAAGGCAATTTATGGCTTAGAGCTACCTGTGCTAAAAGAGGAAAGACAAGCTTTGCTTCGCCGTCTCTTTTTTGAACCATCCATCAATATAGAAGGGATTTCTTCTGGCTATCAAGGACAAGGGGTTAAGACGATTTTACCTGCTGAAGCCAGTGCCAAGATGGAGGTTCGTTTAGTTCCTGGCTTAGAACCTCATAAGGTCCTCGAGCAAATCCAAGCTCAATTGGTGAAAAATGGCTTTGAACATGTCGAGGTGGTTTATACCTTGGGAGAGAAGAGCTATCGTAGTGATATGAGTGCCCCTTCGATTGTAAATGTTGTTCAATTGGCAGAGCAATTTTATGAAAAAGGCATTAGCCTCTTGCCAACTACGATTGGAACAGGACCGATGCACACGGTCTATGAGGCCTTGGAAGTACCAATGGCTGCCTTTGGTCTTGGAAATGCTAATAGCCGTGACCATGGGGGCGATGAAAATGTGACCATTGCGGATTACTATACCCATATCGAGCTGATTGAGGCCTTGATTGCAAGTTACGAAGAATAGGAACTTTTAAGCAGGGATTGATTGGCTGCCACTTTCCTTCTAAGAAGGAGAACTTGAGCAAGGTTCCTCAAGAAGTTGGGGTATGCCGCATCAATCATTGCCTGTCTTTGCAAGGCTGGCTTAGTTGTGAATGAGCGTCAGAAAAGCATACGGCCGAGGATTAAACATAGGGGCGTATCATTCTATAAAAATGGGTCGCATAAGGCTTGCTGTACTGATGTTCTTTGATAGAGAAAACCTATCAAGATGATAAAGAATCTATATGCCTCAAGGAAGCAACTTGTGATATACTAGGGATATTAGGAGGAAAATATATGCAAAATAATGTATTGGTTTTACAGTCAGACTTTGGTTTGGTCGATGGTGCGGTATCTGCTATGATTGGGGTAGCTTTAGAGGAGTCTCCGACCCTGAAAATTCACCATTTGACTCATGATATTACTCCCTACAATATATTTGAAGGGTCTTATCGACTGTTTCAAACGGTGAATTACTGGCCAGCAGGGACCACGTTTGTATCAGTGGTGGATCCAGGTGTCGGCTCCAAGCGTAAGAGTGTAGTCGCAAAAACGGCTCAAAATCACTATATTGTAACCCCCGATAATGGAACTCTTTCCTTTATCAAAAAGCATGTCGGAATTGTTGCTATTCGGGAGATTTCTGAAGTTGAAAATCGTCGAAAAAATACAGAGCATTCCTATACCTTCCATGGACGTGATGTCTATGCCTATACAGGTGCCAAGCTAGCCAGCGGTCATATCAGCTTTGAAGAAGTCGGGCCGGAGTTAAAGGTAGAGGATATTGTGGAAATCCCTGTGGTTGAAACGACGCTTGGGGACAACTTTGTCAGTGGAGCCATTGATATCTTGGATGTGCGATTTGGGTCACTTTGGACATCGATTACGCGTGAAGAGTTTAACCATTTAGAGCCAGCTTTTGAAGATCGTTTTGAAGTGACGATTTACAACAATGATATGCTTGTCTATCAAAATCAAGTCACGTATGGCAAATCCTTTGCGGATGTGCGGATTGGGCAACCCATTCTTTACATCAATTCGCTCTATCGAGTTGGTCTAGCGATTAACCAAGGATCTTTTGCCAAGGCTTATAACGTCGGTGTCGGTCAAAACTGGCATATCGAGATTAAACGGATTGAAAATTAAGAATAAGGGAGATGAATATGAAAAATAATTCGATTAAAAATGTGGTTGCAGTAGGAATTGGAGCAGCTTTGTTTGTTGTGATTGGCTTGATTAGCATTCCAACACCAGTGCCGAATACTAGCGTTCAGCTACAATATGCTGTACAAGCCCTCTTTGCGGTCATTTTTGGCCCTGTTGTCGGCTTTCTTGTTGGTTTTATTGGCCATGCAGTCAAAGATGCCCTCCAATTTGGAAATCCTTGGTGGACTTGGGTGATTGCTAGTGGCCTATTTGGGGCAATTATTGGACTATTTCGTTCGCGCTTCCAAGTTGAAAAAGGGATTTTTGAGACTAAAGACATCACTCGCTTTAATGTGATTCAAATTCTTTCTAATGCCTTTGTTTGGATTGTGGTTGCTTCATTAGGAGACATTCTCTTTTTGGGAGAGGCAGCGACAAAGGTATTTGCACAAGGAGTTGTTTCGACTATTGTGAATGGCTTGACTGTGGGAATTGCAGGAACCTTCCTCATTTTAGCTTACACAAAACGCCAAAGTAAACAAGGTAGTCTTTCGAAAGAAGACTAGTCAACCATGCGGTTCAAAAGGCTGGGACGAAAGCTCGCAGCCTTTTTCTTATACAGTTTGAACAGATTTTTTGGAAAGCAGAGATAGCTATTTTATGCAGCCATAAACTTTCGGTCAAATAAATTGCTTTCCATCCCATCTGGGAAGTATAATAGAATGGATGAATTACAAATTCAGACAATTTTTAGAAAGAAAAGAGAGAAGAAATCTTATGGCAAAAGATATTCGTGTCTTACTGTATTACAAATACGTTCCGATTGAAAATGCGCAAGAATTTGCGGCGGAACACTTAGCATTTTGTAAATCAATCGGCTTAAAAGGTCGCATCCTTGTAGCGGACGAAGGAATCAATGGAACCGTTTCGGGTGATTATGAAACAACTCAAAAATACATGGACTATGTTCACTCACTTCCTGGTATGGAAGACCTTTGGTTCAAGATTGATGAAGAAGAAGAGCAAGCCTTCAAAAAAATGTTTGTACGTTACAAGAAAGAAATCGTTCACTTGGGCTTAGAAGACAATGATTTTGATAATGACATCAACCCGCTTGAAACAACAGGTGCCTACCTATCACCAAAAGAGTTCAAAGAAGCTCTCTTGGATGAAGATACGGTAGTTCTTGATACACGTAACGACTACGAATATGACCTCGGTCACTTCCGTGGTGCCATTCGCCCAGACATCCGCAATTTCCGCGAGTTGCCACAATGGGTCCGTGATAACAAGGAAAAATTCATGGACAAACGAGTGGTTGTTTACTGTACAGGTGGTGTCCGCTGTGAGAAATTCTCTGGTTGGATGGTGCGTGAAGGCTACAAAGATGTTGGTCAGTTGCACGGTGGAATTGCCACTTATGGAAAAGATCCAGAAGTTCGCGGGGAACTTTGGGATGGTAAAATGTATGTCTTTGACGAGCGTATTGCTGTCGATGTCAACCATGTAGACCCTGTTGTGGTTGGAAAAGACTGGTTTGATGGAACACCATGCGAGCGTTATGTCAACTGTGGCAATCCATTCTGTAACCTTCGTATCTTGACCTCAGAAGAAAATGAGCACAAATACCTCCGTGGTTGCTCACACGAATGCCGTGTTCACCCACGCAATCGCTATGTAGCAGAACATCAATTGACACGCGAAGAAGTAATCGAACGTTTGGCTGTAATTGGTGAAACGCTTGATGAAGTAGTGGCAAATTAAGCTTGAAAAGACTGGGATTTCCAGTCTTTTTTCTATCGTTTATAGAGTATTAGCAGGCATTGGATTTTTCAATAGCTTGATAAGAAATTTATATCTCTCTATACTTAAAAACTATGAGAGTGAGGGCTGATTTTATGGTAAAATAATAGGATAGGAAGCGTTTAACAGTAAGACTAGCACCTACTCTGAGAGTGATTTATGAAGAAATGAGAGACCAACCGTTATGAAACCAGCAGTCATCGAATTTAAAAACTTTAGTTTTCAATATCAGGCTCAGTCTGAGCCGACCTTAAAGAATATCAATCTTACCATTTATCAAGGGGAGAAGGTCCTGATAGTAGGCCCATCTGGCTCTGGAAAATCCACGCTCGGCCAGTGCTTGAATGGAATCATTCCTAATATTCACCAAGGACAGATGAGTGGAGAGTTTTTGATCCAAGGTCAGCCTGCCTACCATTTGAGTGTTTATGATAAATCAACCTTGGTCAGTACTGTTTTACAGGATACGGATGGTCAGTTTATCGGTCTTAGTGTGGCAGAAGATTTGGCTTTTGCATTGGAAAATGATTTAGTCGCTCAAGCTGACATGAAGGCCAGTGTGTCTAAGTGGGCAAGTCGTCTTGAGCTAACCTCGCTCTTGTCTCACCGCCCTCAAGACTTATCTGGAGGTCAAAAGCAGCGAGTCAGTTTGGCAGGTGTCTTGATTGATGAAAGCCCGATTTTGCTCTTTGATGAACCCTTGGCAAATCTGGATCCCAAGTCCGGCCAGGATACGATTGACTTGATTGACCAGCTGCACGGGGAAAATCAGACCATTCTGATCATCGAACATCGGCTAGAAGACGTCTTATACCGCTCCGTGGATAGGATTGTCCTGATAGAAGATGGAAAGATTCACTTTAATGGTCATCCAGATGAGCTTTTGAAAACAACTCTTTTGAAACAAGCAGGAATTCGTGAGCCCTTGTACGTGACGACCCTTCGTCAGCTAGGCTATGCGGTGGATGAGGCTGAACATTTATCAAATTTGGTACGATTGGATCTTTCTGATGTGCAGTTTGATAATTCTGAAAAGCTCACACATTCCTCAGAAAAGAAAGAGCCTTTATTAGCTTTGAGCGACATTCGGTTTGGCTATGGGGAAAAAGAAGTATTGAAAGGATTGCATCTGGATATTGGTCATGGGGAAATGATTGCCATTGTCGGGAAAAATGGTGCTGGGAAATCGACGCTTGCCAAGGCCCTTTGCAAGTTTATTGAAACACAAGGGACTTATTTGTGGAAGAATCAAGCTATCAAAGGAGATTCGACTAAGGAGCGAGCTGAGCGGATTGGCTATGTACTTCAAAATCCCAACCAGATGATTTCTGAGACTATGATTTTTGATGAAGTGGCCCTAGGCTTGCGTCTGCGGGGTGTAGCTGAGTCTGAAATCGAAGTGCGGGTGCATGAGGCTTTGAAGACCTGCGGCTTGTATGAATTTCGCAAATGGCCGATTTCAGCCCTATCTTTTGGGCAGAAAAAACGGGTGACCATTGCAGCCATCTTGGTCTTAAATCCAGAAGTCATCCTCTTAGATGAGCCGACCGCTGGGCAAGACCAGCGAAATTATACTGAAATTATGGAATTTTTGGCAAGTCTGCATCAAAAGGGGCATACCATCATCATGATTACCCATGATATGCAGCTGATGCTTGATTATGCCGAGCGAGCAATTGTCTTGGTAGATGGGGAAATTGTCGCTGATCGTGCTCCTGTGGAAATCTTGACAGATTCGGATTTGCTGGCTAGAGCTAATTTGAAAGATACTTCTATCTTTGCCTTAGCCAATCATTTGGGGGTCAATCCCCTCCACTTAACGGAGTTTTACAAGAAAGGGAAGGGAGTTAGCCATGCTTGAACAACAAAGGTTAATCGGTTACCATGCAGGCAATAGTTTTTTGCATAGTTTGTCTGGTGGTAGTAAATTGCTCTTTTTTATCCTAGTATCGATGGCAGCCATGATTAGCTATGATACTCGTTTTTTACTGGCCGTTGCCTTGGGTTCTCTCTTTTTGTTTCGTGTATCCCATATTCAATTGCGGCAGGTTTCCTTTATCTTACTATTTGCAGGAGCTTTTGCCTGTCTCAATGTTGTCATGGTCTATCTTTTTGCACCACAATATGGGGTTGAGATTTATGGAGCAAAGACGGTTTGGTTGCAAGGTGCGGGACATTACAATCTCACTTCTCAAGAAGTCTTTTATCTGCTGAATTTATTGTTGAAATATATTTGTACAATTCCGCTGGCTTTGATTTTCTTGATGACCACCCATCCTAGTCAATTCGCCTCTAGTCTCAATCAAATCGGGTTACCCTATAAAATTGCTTATTCTGTCAGCTTGACCTTGCGTTATATTCCTGATTTACAAGAGGAATTTTATGTGATTAAGATGTCGCAGGAAGCGCGTGGTTTGGAACTTTCAAAAAAAGCTAGCCTAAGCCAGCGTGTGAAGGGAAATCTAAAAATCATCATTCCCTTGATTTTTGGCTCCTTGGAGCGCATTGATAGCATTGCGACAGCTATGGAGCTGCGGCGTTTTGGAAAGCACAAAAAGCGGACTTGGTATACCTATCAAGCCTTGACGACCAAGGATTATCTAGTGATTGCAGGGGCTGTGCTAAGCCTTATTCTCAGTCTGGCCCTGTTTAAGGTGAATGGTGGTCGCTTTTACAATCCTTGGCGATAATCGCTGAAAACGACTCTCGGTTTGTTCACAAGAGTCGTTTTTTGATAATCCATTTATAGAGGTCTTTTGTTGGGCAGTCCTGCTTTTCGAGGATATTTATTAGGAGTCTCTTTTTTCTTTTCGACAACGGTCATAAAGCGAGGGTCACCATTTGGGAGTTGGTATTCTTGGTTATCCACCACCTTGCTAAAGAGAATTTGGAGTGCATTTTTGGCCTCCTCCAGCTCTTTTTGTGCATGGCTAGCCTTGAGGGCTAGAAGTTTCCCACCTACTTTGAGGAAAGGAATGGTTAATTCAGAGAGGACTTGCATGCGGGCGACGGCTCGAGCGGTTACGATGTCAAATTGAGCCCGAAAGGCCTTATCCTGAGCGAAATCCTCAGCTCGCCCATGGTAGAAATGAACATCCGTCAAGCCTAATTCCTCTGCCAACAAATGAAGAAATTGAATTCGCTTATTGAGCGAGTCAATGATGGTGACTTGCAAAGCTGGATAGACGATTTTCATAGGAAGGCTGGGGAAACCAGCTCCAGCCCCAATATCAAGGAGCAAAATCGGCTCATTTGGAATATTTCCCTGTAAAATCGGAGCAATCGAATCATAGAAGTGTTTGAGATACACTTCTTTTTTTTCGGTAATAGCGGTCAAATTGATTTTCTCATTCCATTCGACCAAGAGTTCGAAATAGCGTTCAAACTGGGCTTTTTGCGTATCAGAGAGGGTGATTTCTTGCTGTTTCAGTGCTTCATAAAATTCTTGTGGTGTCATAAAAATCCTAACTGTTGAGTTTCTTTTCTTATTATACCAAAAATTAGGTTAAGAGAGCGGGAAAAGTTGATTTTCCGTTGAGATTTGCCTAAGGCTTCCATCCTTAATCTGGTAAGCCTCTCCGCAAATCCATTCCTTGCCATCTTGGACGAGTAGATAGCTTCCATCAACAAGGGCATAGAAGGTTTTTCCATAGCTATCTGTATAGGTAATGTCTTCAAACAGCCGAAGCCCATCTAAGACTTCCTCTTTTAAGTCCTGGTAATGGGGGATTATCATGGTCTTTGTCAAAGCTAAACCTGGCAGAAACCGTTGATAGTCTGTGGCCAGAGCTTCACCTTCGAGTTCAGGCTGGGCATAGACTATCTGAGCACTGTTCATGGAGCCAGCACTGGACGCCACGATGACGCCGTTGAAATTGTGGAGGAGCTTTTTCAGTTCCAATTCTTGGAAAAAACGATTTTGCTCTGGGACATAACCACCAGCTAGGATAAGGAGATCAGCGGTGGCTATCAATTTAGCAGCCTGGTCTTGTGTACGTTGATCAAGGATAGCATAGCTGGTGAAGTAAAACTGACTAGCTGCAAAACAGTCCTTCGTGAGTGCTGCGTAGGCCTCATTAGCAGTTGCCTTATCAGGGCTAGAAGAGATGAAAACAGCACGTGATTCTTGAGGAAGGGCGGCTTGTAATCGTTCTATAAAGGCATTGTTAGGAATAAGGGTTTTTGTTTCATAATGGAACGGACGACTGGCTAAGAAATAGGTCATGATAGCTTCCTTTCTAATAAATCGTTTATCTTTGCTTGGTCGGCTGAAGTTTTGGCTTTTCGTCTAGGATCTTTGAGAGAGGACTGGTAGATGGAGAGAAACTGATCGATATTAGGAACATAAAACTGGTGCTGTTTGACGTGAACTAACGGAATATCCGCGATCTGGATAGGTAAATAGTTTGTCAGATCTTGATATAATTTGAAATCGACACAGATATTTTTCTTGCAAAAGGAGTGGCCAGAAATTGACTGATAGCCGTTTTGCTCCATAAGATGGGAAAGAAAGTCGGGATAGTAAGGGATATATATATCAATGTCTTTTGCTGCGTAGTTCTTTTGGGTGCGAAATTCTAAACCTAACGATCTCATCAAAAGAGGGATGACGTGCTGGCACTTGAGAAGTTGGGTTAGGGCGAAAAATGCTTCAAACCTGGCTATCTTCCGTTCTTCTAGGATGCTTAATTAAAAGTTTACTCTTTTTAAAAAGGGAAATCAAGTTTCTTCTACCTTTCTTTCTGCTATTATCCTAAAAATTTGGTATAATAGCAGTAGTATATATAAAGGAGAAACAATATGTGGTTGATTATTTTAGCAATTCTTGCTGTTTTGGTGATTTTTGTCATCGTAAGCTACAATGGCTTGGTCAAAAGCCGGATGCATACAAAGGAAGCTTGGAGTCAGATTGATGTTCAGCTGAAACGTCGAAATGATCTCTTGCCAAACTTGATTGAGACGGTCAAAGGTTATGCCAAATACGAGGGTTCTACCCTTGAAAAAGTGACCGAGTTGCGCAATCAAGTTGCAGCAGCGACATCACCAGCGGCAGCGATGCAGGCTAGTGATGCTCTTTCCCGTCAGGTATCTGGCATTTTTGCAGTAGCAGAGAACTATCCAGCTCTTCAAGCAAACAGTAACTTCCTCAAATTACAGGAGGAATTGACCAATACGGAAAATAAAATTTCCTACTCTCGTCAGCTTTATAATAGCGTGACAAGTTCTTATAATGTGAAGTTGGAGACCTTCCCAAGCAATGTTATTGCAGGTATGTTTGGCTTTAAAGCTGCAGACTTCTTGCAAGTGCCAGAAGAAGAAAAGGCAGTGCCAACAGTGGACTTTTCTGGATTAGGTGACTAAGATGTTGTTTGAACAAATTGCGAGCAACAAGCGGCGGACTTGGTTTTTGTTGGTGGCATTTTTCACACTATTAGCCATGATTGGAGCAGCAGTCGGCTATCTTTGGCTTGGTTCTGGCTGGGGAGGGATGCTTCTTGCCTTTATCATTGGTGGGATTTATGCGATGAGCATGATTTTCCAATCGACAGAGGTTGTTATGTCCATGAATGGTGCCAGACAGGTGACAGAAGATGAGGCACCAGATTTGTACCACATTGTGGAAGATATGGCAATGGTGGCTCAGATTCCGATGCCAAGGGTCTATATCGTTGAGGATCCCTCACCTAATGCTTTTGCGACAGGTTCCAATCCGCAGAATGCAGCTGTTGCAGCAACAACTGGATTATTACGCTTGATGAATCGGGAAGAGTTGGAAGCTGTTATCGGCCACGAAGTCAGTCATATCCGCAATTACGACATTCGAATTTCTACGATTGCAGTTGCCTTAGCCAGTGCAGTGACCATGCTATCGAGTATGGCAGGTCGGATGATGTGGTTTGGTGGCAGTCATCGTAGGCGTAATGATAACCGTGAAAATAGCGGTGGAGGGGTAGAAATTATTATGCTCCTCTTGTCGCTTCTTGCCATTATCCTAGCACCCTTGGCTGCGACTTTGGTCCAGTTGGCCATTTCTCGCCAGCGGGAATTTTTAGCAGATGCCTCAAGTGTTGAGCTGACGCGTAACCCACAAGGTATGATTCATGCCCTTCTCAAGCTAGAAAATGGCGGCCCTATGCAGCGTGAAGTTGATGATGCGAGTGCTGCACTCTACATTAGCTCCCCCAAAAAAGAAAATAATCTTCAAAAGCTCTTTTATACGCACCCACCGATTTCAGAGCGGGTCGAGCGTTTGAGACAGATGTAAAAAAGTGAGATGAAAGTTACCATACTTCATCTCACTTTTTTATGTGTTTTCATCGTTTAAATTTGGTACTAGATAGCAAGGTTGCATAGAACTTTCAGCCTCGTTTTTTATCCTTTAGATTTGGTGCTGGGTTTTCATCGTTAGTGAGAAAGCCGAACCCTGTCCCAATTCACTTTGAACTGTAATCTGTCCATTGAGCTGATGGGCTAATTCTTGTGCGATATACAAGCCCAAGCCATAGCCACCTGTACTCATGTTGCGAGAAGATTCTACGCGGTAGAGGAGTTTAAAAATCTGATGCAATTCTTCTTTAGGAATGCCTTGTCCGTGGTCTTTAACGGTGATTTTGAGCTGGTCATCCGTTAAGACAGCATGGATTTGCAAAGGCGATCCGCTTGGAGAATATTTGAGTGCATTGCTGACGAGATTGACCAAAATCCGCAAGAGTTTATCATAATCACTTATGATTTTAGCAGAGGCAGGCTCGACCTGAATATCCACCTCTCGACCTTCTTGGTCTAGCTTTAACTGAAACTCGGATAAGGTATCAATCAGGAGCTTGTCGATGAAAATAGCTTGCAAGGAGCCTTCTTCTCGCTCAAGCGTATTGAGAGTGACATTATTGAGGGATTCGACCAATTTATTGAGGCGGTCGGTCTGCCTGCGAATGGTTTTGAGGTAATAATCCCGTTCATTTTCTAAAATCAAACCATCTAGCATTCCCTCAACTGTCGCTTGAATAGAGGTAATCGGTGTTTTAATATCGTGAGAGAGCTGGGCAATCATGATATTTTTTTCCTTTTCACTGGCTTCTACAGACTGGAAACTTTCTTCCAGCTTTACAGTCATAGTATTTAAGGTTTGAGCGAATTCTTGAAATTCAAGCGGACTGCGAACATCATCAATGGTTTCAAAATGATTTTTAGAAATCCCTTCAATATGATTGCTTAATTTTTCCAAGGATGTAAAGACCCGCCTCATCAGCATTAGGCTGACAAAAGCTCCCACAAGACTAGCAACAAGCGTTGTCAAGAGAATAAAAATTTCTCCTTTTTCAGGAATTAGCATCCGATTAACCGCCCAAATAAGGGACAAGAGGATAATCAAGGTAGAGGTCAAGTATCCGATAAGAATAAAATATTTTAACTTCATTTACACCTCCAACTTATAGCCCAGCCCCCAAACCGTCTTAATGGTAGGAGTTTCAGGCGTCGCATATTTTGATAGAGCATTCCGAAGACCATGGATGTGGACATTGAGCGTGTTGGTATCATCGATGTATTCTTCCTGCCAGACCCGGTCATACAGCTCTGTTTTTGAAAAGACACGTTGCGGATTGCTCAACAAAATCCAGAGCAAGTCAAATTCCTTATTGGTCAAGTTTAATTCCTTGTTTTGAATAAAAGCCTGGCGTGTGATATGGTTAATTTTTAAATCGCCCACTTGGACATGTTCTTCCTGTTGTTGATTTCGATGAATACGACGCAGGATATTATTGACCCGCAAGACCAACTCTCTTGGACTAAAAGGTTTGCTGATAAAATCATCTGCTCCTAGGCTGAGCGAGTAAATCTTATCCATATCGGAGGTTTTGGCAGTGATGAACAAAAATGGCTGATCAGGCGTGATTGCTTGTACTTCGCTGATCAAGTCATAGCCGTCCATGATAGGCATCATGATGTCTGTGATAATCAAGGCAATGACTTCTTTTTTATACAGCTCCAGCGCCTCTGCTCCATTGTGGGCAATATGCACTGTATAACCTTCCTGAGCCAAATAGCGGCGATTGATTTCAGTAATTTCAATCTCGTCATCGACTAATAAGATTGTTTTATTCATCACAATTCCTCCTTTATGAAAAATAGTGTTATACTTCTGCAAGTATAACACTATTGTAGCAATTCTTTCAAGAATAAAACTTGAGAGAGTGTGGGCTACGGTTTATTTTTTTGATTTTTTGCGTAAGCCATAGCCTGCAAGAGCGCTAAGAGACATTCCGAGAAGGCTGAGGGCAGTAGAGCTTTCAACGCCTGTGTTTGGAAGGTCTTGCTTCATCATCTTGTCTTGCATCATGGCTGCTGGTTTTTTAGTTGCAAGAGCAGCTTGAGATGCCATTGGCATAGATGACTGATGAGCTTGCATTGAAGTGTAGCCTTGCATTTGACCTTGTGAAGTCTTCATTGGTGCCATCATTTGATGATTTTGTTGCATAATAGCAGCTTCTTTCAATTGAGGAACTTCTACATAAACTTCACGTTGAGCGATGATATTCATCAAATCGGCCTTGCCGTCTTTATTTCCGTAAACTTTAACGGTTGCTTTAAAGACATGTGAACCACTCTTCAAGACATCTAGCAAGTCTTTACCAGTCTTACCAGCAGCTTCTCCGTCAAGGGCTACTTGGTAGAAGTATTGACCTTTTGTCAAACTTTCAAGGGCTAGTAAAGCTGGATTCATAGCTGCACCATTGTCAGACCAAGGAGCTTTGTCAGATGCTTTAAGGAGCAAGCGAGTGAGCATGCCATCTCCACCGAAGGCTTCAAAAGGAATGACACCGTTAACCCCTGCAAGGAAAGGTCCAGAACCATCGGCATTTGCATTTTCAAGATAAGCGGCAGGCACTTGTGTCTTAGCCTTAATGTTTTCAGCAAGGGCATTATACACATCTGTCGCAGCTGTGATACCATTGATTGTTACTTTTACTTGGCGAGTTGCGACTACATTGCTTTCGTCTGCTTTACCGTCTTTGTTTCCGAAGACCTTAACGGTTGCAGTGTAAGTGTGAGTACCAGCATCTTTCAAGGCGTTGATGAGGTCTAGGCCGGTCTTACCAGTTGCCGCTCCGTCAAGAGCTACTTGGTAGAAGTATTGTCCTTTTGCAAGCTTATCAAGAGGCAAGATAGGAGCGTTCATAGCTGAACCGTTGTCAGACCAAGGAGCGTTTTCAGATGCTTTGAGAAGCAAGCGAGTAAGCATGCCGTCTCCACCGAAGGCTTCAAATGGGATTGTTCCATTGACACCTGCAAGGAAAGGTCCAGAACCGTCAGCGTTAGCTTTTTCAAGGTAGGCAGCAGGAACAGTTGTTTCAGCTTTGATGTTTTCATCAACCGCTTTCTTCACATTTTCAACAGCAGTCAATCCATTGATGTTCACTTTTACTTGGCGAGTTGCGACTACATTGCTTTCGTCTGCTTTACCGTCTTTGTTTCCGAAGACCTTAACGGTTGCAGTGTAAGTGTGAGTACCAGCGTCTTTCAAGGCGTTGATGAGGTCTAGGCCGGTCTTACCAGTTGCCGCTCCGTCAAGAGCTACTTGGTAGAAGTATTGTCCTTTTGCAAGCTTATCAAGAGGCAAGATAGGAGCGTTCATAGCTGAACCGTTGTCAGACCAAGGAGCGTTTTCAGATGCTTTGAGAAGCAAGCGAGTAAGCATGCCGTCTCCACCGAAGGCTTCAAATGGGATTGTTCCATTGACACCTGCAAGGAAAGGTCCAGAACCGTCAGCGTTAGCTTTTTCAAGGTAGGCAGCAGGAACAGTTGTTTCAGCTTTGATGTTTTCATCAACCGCTTTCTTCACATTTTCAACAGCAGTCAATCCATTGATGTTCACTTTTACTTCACGAGTTGCGACTACATTACTTTCATCAGCTTTACCGTCTTTGTTTCCGAAGACTTTAACGATTGCAGTGTAAGTTTGCGTACCAGCGTCTTTCAATGCAGTAATCAATTCTTGACCAGTCTTGCCAGCAGCTTCTCCGTCAAGGGCTACTTGGTAGAAGTATTGTCCTTTTGCAAGTTTATCAAGAGGCAAGATAGGAGCGTTCATGTCTGCACCGTTGTCAGACCAAGGAGCATTTTCAGATGCTTTAAGGAGCAAGCGAGTAAGCATGCCGTCTCCACCGAAAGCTTCAAATGGGATTGTTCCATTAACTCCAGCAAGGAAAGGTCCAGAACCATCGGCATTAGCTTTTTCAAGATAAGCTGCAGGAACAGTTGTTTCAGCTTTGATGTTTTCAGCGACAGCTTTTGTCACATTTTCAACAGCAGTCAATCCATTGATGTTCACTTTTACTTCACGAGTTGCGACTACATTGCTTTCATCTGCTTTGCCGTCTTTGTTTCCGAAGACTTTAACGGTTGCATTCAAAACATGTGAACCATCCTTCAAGACATCTAGCAATTCTTTACCGGTCTTGCCAGCAGCTTCTCCGTCAAGAGCAACTTGGTAGAAGTATTGTCCTTTTGCAAGTTTATCGAGAGGCAAGATAGGAGCATTCATATCTGCACCGTTGTCAGACCAAGGAGCGTTTTCAGATGCTTTAAGGAGCAAGCGAGTAAGCATGCCGTCTCCACCGAAGGCTTCAAATGGGATTGTTCCATTGACACCTGCAAGGAAAGGTCCAGAACCGTCAGCATTAGCTTTTTCAAGGTAGGCAGCAGGAACAGTTGTTTCAGCTTTGATGTTTTCAGCGACAGCTTTTGTCACATTTTCAACAGTAGTCAATCCATTGATGTTCACTTTTACTTCACGAGTTGCGACTACATTGCTTTCATCAGCTTTACCGTCTTTGTTTCCGAAGACTTTAACGATTGCAGTGTAAGTTTGCGTACCAGCGTCTTTCAATGCAGTAATCAATTCTTGACCAGTCTTGCCAGCAGCTTCTCCGTCAAGAGCAACTTGGTAGAAGTATTGTCCTTTTGCAAGTTTATCAAGAGGCAAGATAGGAGCGTTCATGTCTGCACCGTTGTCAGACCAAGGAGCATTTTCAGATGCTTTAAGGAGCAAGCGAGTAAGCATGCCGTCTCCACCGAAAGCTTCAAATGGGATTGTTCCATTAACTCCAGCAAGGAAAGGTCCAGAACCATCGGCATTAGCTTTTTCAAGATAAGCTGCAGGAACAGTTGTTTCAGCTTTGATGTTTTCATCAACCGCTTTCTTCACATTTTCAACAGCAGTCAATCCATTGATGTTCACTTTTACTTGGCGAGTTGCGACTACATTGCTTTCATCAGCTTTACCGTCTTTGTTTCCGAAGACTTTAACGGTTGCATTCAAAACATGTGAACCGTCCTTCAAGACATCTAGCAAGTCTTTACCGGTCTTACCAGCAGCTTCTCCGTCAAGAGCAACTTGGTAGAAGTATTGTCCTTTTGCAAGTTTATCAAGAGGCAAGATAGGAGCGTTCATGTCTGCACCGTTGTCAGACCAAGGAGCATTTTCAGATGCTTTAAGGAGCAAGCGAGTAAGCATGCCGTCTCCACCGAAGGCTTCAAATGGGATTGTTCCATTAACTCCAGCAAGGAAAGGTCCAGAACCATCGGCATTAGCTTTTTCAAGGTAGGCAGCAGCGATAGCTGTTTCTGTCTTGATGTTTTCGTCAACTGCCTTTTTCACATCTGCCACAGGCGTTAGTCCGTTGATGGTCACATTGATCGAACGTTCTGTGACTTGGCTTGTCAAATCAGGCATACCAGCTTTTTCAGCATAAACTTTAACAGCTGCTTTATAGGTGTGTGTTCCAGTTGATTTGAGTGTATCAATCAAATCTTTTCCAGTTCTTCCAGCCGCAGGCCCATCAAGGGCTACTTCATAGAAATAGCTGTTTTTTGTAAGGCTTTCAAGAGGGAGAAGGGCAGGATGTTTAGCAGAGCCATTGTCTGACCATGGTGCTTTGTCAGATTCTTTCAGAAGGGCACGAGTAAGCATGCCATCTCCACCAAAGGCTTCAAAAGGAATTACACTATTGACTCCCGCAAGGAAAGGCCCAGAGCCGTCTTCATTAGCTTTTTCAAGATAAGCGGCAGGGATTTCTGTGTTTTCCTTGATATTTTCAGCGACAGCTGTTTTGACTTCTTCTGCAGTAGTTGGTTGAGCTGCGGCTGTTGGTTGAGCCATTGTCGTGGTAGAATTAGCGTTTTCTTCACCTGCTTGTGTCATATCTGAGGTTGAAGAAGCCTCTCCAGTTGATGAGGTCATTGTAGTTGAAGGATCTGTACTTTCTTCTGCAAGGACTGAGGTTGGTTGCCCAACTGCTATGAAAAATCCGCTAGCAATTAAGACAGAAGCAACTCCTGCCTTGAATTTCCGAATGGAAAAGATACTGTATCGTTCGTTGTTTGCCATAAAAGGTCTCCTTTATCATTTGATGAATGTAGTATAGCAAGGATTTATTAAGTAGTTGTAAGCTAATTCTTAATTATTTCTTAAGAAAAAATTATATCTTTCTTAGTGAGCTAGAATACCTGAGGGCAAATCTTTACTTTTTTTGAAAAAAGCCTTGACCTTTTGTTGGAATTCTTTACAATAGAGAGGGAGAGGTTTCCGCTAGTTATATTTCGGAGGAAAAGTAGGATGTCCATCAATTGGCAACAAATTTTATTTTCATTTTTAGGAGGCTTGGGGCTATTTCTCTTTAGTATTAAATACATGGGAGATGGCTTGCAGCAGATTGCGGGAGATAAGCTCCGCTATTACATTGATAAATATACGAGCAATCCTTTTTTAGGGGTTCTGGTTGGGATTGTCATGACTGCTCTGATCCAGTCGAGTACGGGAGTAACGGTGATTACTGTCGGTCTGGTCAGTGCTAATCTTTTAGGGCTGAGGCAAGCCATCGGGATTGTCATGGGAGCCAATATTGGAACGACAGTGACCTCCTTCTTGATAGGATTTAAGCTAGGGGATTATGGATTGCCCATTCTCTTTTTAGGGGCCATTTGCCTGTTCTTTACCAAAAATCGAACGATTAACAATATTGGACGTATTTTATTTGGGGTTGGAGGAATTTTCTTTGCCTTAAATCTGATGAGTACGGCCATGGCACCCTTACGTGAGGTGACGGCTTTTAAAGACTACATGGCGACCTTGAGTGGCAAGCCAATTCAAGGGGTCTTTATTGGGACGATGCTTACGATTATTATCCAGTCGTCGGCAGCGACCATTGGGATTTTGCAGAGTCTTTATGCAGGAGGATTGCTTGACTTGCAAGGGGCGCTTCCTGTGCTGTTTGGTGACAATATCGGAACGACCTTGACTGCTGTTGTAGCAGTTTTAGGGGCCAATGTTTCAGCGAAACGAGTGGCTGGGGCCCATGTCCTCTTTAATGTCCTTGGGACTGTTTTATGTCTCCTCTTTTTAGGGCCATTTACAAATATGATTGGTTGGTTCCAATCAACCCTTCATCTGACACCAGAGATGACCGTTGCGTTTGCTCACGGTAGCTTTAATGTAACCAATACCTTGATTCAATTTCCCTTCATTGGAACCTTGGCTTATCTTGTGACCAAGCTAATTCCAGGAGAGGATGAAGTCGTCAAATATCAAGCTCTCTATTTAGATACCATTCTCATCAAGCAGGCACCTTCTTTGGCACTTGGAAATGCTAAATTAGAGCTTCTACACCTTGGAAATTATGCTAAGTCTTCCTTTGAGTTAGCCTATGATTATATCAGGAATCATGGTGAAAAGGTAGCAGAGAAAGGCCATAAGACGGAAGAAGCCATCAATAGTATTGATGTAGAGTTGACCCGCTATTTAATTGACCTATCCAGCGAGCCACTCAGCCAGAAGGAAAGTGAAATCCTGACCAATATTCTTGATTCGTCACGGGATTTGGAGCGGATTGGTGACCATGGCGAGGCTTTGTTAGTGATGACGGATTATTTGGTCAAGAAGGACATCACGTTTTCAGCGGTGGCTTTGGATGAGCTAGAGGCTGTCTACCATAAGACCTTGGCCTTGATTGAGGATGCCTTGAAAGCTGTGGAGACGAATGATGTGGCCTTGGCTAATCAATTGGCAGATCGTCATGCAGAGATTGAACGAATGGAAAAGACCTTGCGGAAGACACATATTAGCCGTTTGAACAAGGGGGAATGCACGACCCAAGCAGGAGTTAATTTTATAGATATCATTTCTCACTACACGCGGGTGGCAGACCATGCGATGAATTTAGCGGAAAAAGTACAAATTGAACAAATTTAACAAGGCTAGAATTTCGATTCTGGCTTTTTATGCAGGCTATTTTAGAGATGGAAGTGCTCTGCAAGCTGTTTTATAGAGTAGTATTCATTTACTGATAAAATTTTTTAAAGTTACCATAGAAAATCTATATTGGACAGGCTCGTCTTAGCATGGTATCATCATAGGAAAGAAATGGGAAAGGTGGTCGTTTATGAAAAAGGTGATTGTTGGAATTACGGGAAATGAAAAGGAAATGCCACCGATGTCTGGCTTGACCTATGTAGCCGTAGCTAAAGATTTAGCAGATGGTGTGAGGGAGGCAGGTGGGTTACCCCTTGTCATTCCTGTCGGAGAGCCAACAATGGCAAAAGACTATGTTGCCATGATTGATAAGCTAATCTTGTCTGGCGGTCAGCATGTTAGCCCCCATTTTTATGGAGAGAAACAGACAGTAGAGAGTGATGATTATTCCTTGGCTCGGGATCAATTTGAATTAGCCTTGATTGCAGAGGCTTTGAAGCAAAAGAAGCCCATTTTTGCTGTTTGCAGAGGCATGCAGTTGGTCAATGTAGCTTTGGGAGGCAGTTTGGAGCAAGAGGTAACCGACCACTGGCAGGAAAATCTGGAAGGGACTTCTCATGAAGTGGAGCTGAGCCCCCAAAGTCGAGTGAGCCAATTATTTGACCAAGGCAGTTCCATCAATTCTTTCCATCGTCAAAGTATCAAAGAATTAGCCCCAGATTTGGTTGCAACGGCCCGTGACCCTCGTGATGGGACAATTGAAGCTGTAGAGGGACGAGGAGACATTCCTATTTTAGGGCTTCAGTGGCACCCTGAATTTCTTCGCCACCATAGTAAGAAGCACCAAGATTTATTTGATTATCTGGTTCATCGATTGTAAAACCAAGCACGAGACTTGGTTTTTTTGCTATATTGTAGCTAGATTATTTCTGTCGATATTCGAGATCAGAATGTTTCTGATGATAGGATGAATGACGTTTTTGAAGCAATCAACCATAAAATTTCAGTGGATGTAGAAGTGATATTTAAGAGAGATTAGAAGGAGTGTCTTATGTCTGTAGGATTAATGGTTGGTTATAATTGGTGAACAGCAGGAGGCTGAGACAAACCAGGATGAGCACGATGTGCTAACCCTCAAAATAATGTAATCTATAAGATTACGTATAAAAAGTGTCCATCCTTGCTTCTTTTAGAGCTTTAACAGTTTGATGCAGTAGTTGTCTGGTTTGTAAAACGTTGATCAATCGACATTCTAGTAGAAGAGGCTAGCGAACATTGATCTACCGCCCTCAAAAAGGTAGACCGAAAATCTAACACTTGGGGTGTTTTTTAGTTCCTTTCGGATTTTCCGAAACAAAATATTAACACAATAAATACGGTATAGACCATTTACAAACCAAAAAGAAAGCGCTATAATAAGGGTAGAAATAGACAAGGAGGTTTTCGTATGCCTAAATATATTAAAGCAGATGAGTTTTTCTATCCTCAAGGGATTCGCCAAGGAGGATACTTGGAAATTATAGATGGAAAATTTGGGAAATATCTAACAGAAGTACCAGCTGATGCGGAGGTTGAGGACTACACGGGCTACAGTCTTGCACCGGGACTTGTGGATACCCATATTCATGGATTTGGTGGAGTAGATGTTATGGATAATAACATCGAAGGAACACTTCATACCATGAGCGAAGGACTGTTGACAACGGGGGTAACGAGCTTCTTGCCAACCACCTTGACATCGTCTTATGAACTACTCCTAGCTGTAACGGAAAATATCGGTGCTCGTTATCAGGAGGCAACTGGAGCTAAGATTCGTGGCTTGTATTTTGAAGGTCCTTATTTCACAGAGAAATTCAAGGGTGCACAAAATCCGTCTTATATGAAAGACCCAAGTTTGGAAGAATTTCGCACTTGGCAAAAGGCTGCAAATGGCTTGCTCAATAAAATCGCCCTAGCTCCAGAACGCGAAGGAGTGGAGGAATTTGTTCGTACCATTACAGATGAGGGTGTGACTGTTGCGTTGGGACATTCTGATGCGACCTTTGATGAAGCGAAACGTGCTGTTGAATCAGGAGCAAGTGTCTGGGTACATGCCTATAATGGAATGCGGGGCTTGACCCACCGTGAGCTTGGAATGGTCGGCGCTATGTATGAATTGCCTCACACGGTTGCAGAGTTGATTTGTGATGGTCACCATGTGGATCCAAAAGCATGTGATATCCTCATCAAACAAAAAGGGCATGAAAATATTGCCTTGATTACAGACTGTATGACAGCTGGTGGTTTAGAAGATGGTGATTACATGCTCGGTGAATTCCCCGTTATCGTAGAAAATGGTACGGCTCGTTTGAAATCAAGTGGTAGCCTAGCGGGTTCTATTTTGAAACTAAAAGATGGTTTGAAAAATGTGGTTGAATGGGGAATTGCCAATCGTCATCAAGCAGTCATGATGGCGAGCTTGATTCCAGCTAAGTCTGTTCATATTGAGGATGTCTGCGGTCAAATCAAGGAAGGATATGATGCTGACTTTATCATTCTTGACAAAGAGTTGGAGTTAGTAGCGACTTATCTTGATGGTGAGAAACGTTATCAAGCATAATAAGATGGGGCCAGGAACAACATCCTAGGCCTCTTTTTTGAGGAACTATCCATTTTTAAATGAATAACGCTTGGAATGATAGGAAGAATGTATACTTGTCAACAATCAAAATCTGACGTTGTTAGCTCTCCTAGTCAGATTTTGATTTTTATGGAATATTAGTAATCAAGGTATGAAATTTTCAACATCCCTGTTTTGTCATCCATGGTCACTTGCAATTAAAAATGGAATGGAATATAATTCGCCACTTTATTGTCCAGCTCAAAAAACAGAACTTGAGATTGATATGTATGGAGATGTGTATCCATGCCCTTTCTTACATGATGAAACACATTTCATGGGAAATTTAATTACCGATGATTTTGAATTAGTTTGGAATTCTAGTGTGGACAGATTAAATGAAGCTGCTGGGTCAGATGATAGTAAATGTAAAGACTATAAACTTTTTAAGGATTGTGGGGGAGGTTGCTATGCCATGGTATTTGTTTTGAAACGAGAATATGATAAGAGGTGATGCAGTTTAGTTGATCAATTGTTTGAAAATTTATTGACTATTTTTCAGAGTGACAATCATTGCGAATATTTACATAGTCTCAAAATCTGCAATTGCTACCTCGATGGTTTTGAAGTTGCTGTTGCACTACTATCGCACATTTGTCTTATTTTAAGGACCTTGTAATGTTATGAATACAGATTTTTAATAAAATAATAGACAGCTCTTGATTTTTTTGGTAGAATACCAAGGTAGGAAAGAATTCTTTGTTTAAGCATTGTAGAAGCGAGTCTGGGAGGGTGAAAGCCAGATACAAGGTGGATAAAGATGGCACTTTCTCGCTGTTTTTAAGAACAAAATGAAGTAATAAATCAGGGTGGAACCGCGTTTCAACGCCCCTATGGAGACATAGGAGTGTTGGCGCGTTTTTTGCTGTACTACAGTGAATGAATAAAGGTTAGGACATCGTTCAGTCGCTTTCACTCGTCAAAAATTAAAATCTGAAGTCGTTAACTCACCTTGCTTCAACAGTCCTGTGGACTGTTGAAGGTTGGAAATAAGGATTATGCAATAATCCTCAGCTACCATTAGTCCGAACTAGTGGTTCAAAGGGGCGAGCTGTGCTCGTTCTATTTCCAACCTTCCACAATTCTCAATTGTGGAAGCTAGTCAGATTTTGATTTTTATAGAGTATTGATGAATGCCGGTTCTATCTGCAACTCCTTGCCTCGTCCTATTCCTTCATAAGATATGAGGGCGTATAAAGCACAAAGTGAAAATAGGAAGTCTGACGAAGAGCCGGCAGACTCTAGGAAGACTTATCCCTAAAGGGAGCCTCAGCTGTAACCAACTGAAGTTGGAACATCTGCGTCTCTTTTTCACACAGTGCTTAGCCCGTGTTCAGTTTCATAAGATACGAGGGCGTTAAGCAACTCCTAGACAAAATAGGAAATCGAAGCAGGTTGGTTTGCAACCAACGAGATTTATCCCTAAAGGGAGCCTCGACTGTAACCAGCTAAAGCTGGAACATCTGCGTCTCTTTTTTACACAGCTCTTAGTCCACTATATATGTTTTACAGATACGGATACATAAACCTCTCTATCCTACATTTCTTCAAATCGTATCGTCCATTATCAAATAGAAAGAGGAAGCAAAATATCTAAAAAACTAACCTTTCACCTAGCCAACGTTGCTAACAAACTTAAAGGTTTGAGCAACTAACGGCAATCGCCATGGCGAATTGCCTAGACTATGCACTTGTTTTCCTTTCATAAAGATGATTGTTTTTAAAGGAAAACGTCGCAAATGATAACCATTAAGAAAGAGAGAAACCAATGTCTAAAAAATTAACCTTTCAAGAAATTATTCTGACCTTGCAACAATTTTGGAATGAGCAGGGCTGTATGTTGATGCAGGCCTATGACACAGAAAAAGGAGCGGGAACGATGAGTCCCTATACCTTCTTGCGTGCTATTGGTCCTGAACCTTGGAATGCAGCCTATGTTGAGCCAAGTCGTCGTCCAGCAGACGGTCGTTACGGAGAAAATCCAAACCGTCTCTATCAGCACCACCAATTCCAAGTGGTCATGAAACCAAGTCCAAGCAATATTCAAGAATTGTATTTGGAATCACTAGAACGCCTTGGTATCAATCCGTTGGAACATGATATTCGCTTTGTAGAAGACAACTGGGAAAATCCTTCGACTGGTTCAGCTGGTTTGGGATGGGAAGTTTGGCTTGATGGAATGGAAATCACACAATTTACCTATTTCCAACAGGTTGGAGGTCTAGCGACAGGTCCAGTTACAGCTGAGGTAACCTATGGTTTGGAACGTTTGGCTTCTTATATCCAAGAAGTTGATTCAGTCTATGACATTGAGTGGGCAGACGGAGTGAAATACGGTGAGATTTTCCTTCAGCCAGAATATGAGCATTCAAAATACAGCTTTGAAATCAGTGACCAAGATTTATTGCTCAGCAACTTTGAGAAATTTGAAATCGAAGCAAAACGTTGTTTGGATGAGCATTTGGTTCACCCGGCCTTTGACTATGTGTTGAAATGTTCGCATACCTTTAACCTACTGGATGCCCGCGGTGCAGTTTCAGTAACAGAGCGAGCAGGCTACATTGCACGTATTCGAAATTTGGCGCGCGTCGTTGCAAAGACCTTTGTAGCAGAAAGAAAACGCCTTGGTTATCCACTGTTGGATGAGGCAACAAGAGTGCAATTATTAGAGAAGGAGGCAGAATAAGATGACGAAAAATTTACTGGTAGAACTTGGTTTAGAAGAGATTCCAGCTTATATTGTAATGCCTGCTATGGTTCAATTGAAGAACAAAATGGCGCAATTTTTAACAGATAATCGTTTGGCTTTTGAAGAAATCCAGATGTTTTCGACACCTCGTCGTTTAGCAGTGCGTGTGCGTGATTTGGCAGACCAGCAGGAAGATTTGACAGAGGATTTTAAAGGGCCAAGTAAGAAGATTGCCTTAGATGCGGATGGTCATTTTACCAAGGCTGCAGAAGGATTCGTCCGTGGTAAAGGGTTGACAACAGCTGATATTACCTTCCGTGAAATCAAGGGGGAAGAGTATGTCTATGTGACCAAGCATGAGACAGGAAAGACAGCTAAGGAAGTTTTAGCAGGCATTCCAGACGTTCTTGCTTCGATGACTTTCCCAGTCAGCATGCACTGGGCTTCAAATACATTTGATTATATCCGTCCGGTTCATACCTTGACAGTTCTCTTGGACGATGAAGCACTTGAGATGAATTTCCTTGATATTCCATCAGGTCGTGTCAGTCGTGGTCATCGTTTCCTCGGACAGGAAACGGAAATTGCGACAGCAGATAGTTATGAAGACGACTTACGTAAGGAATTTGTGATTACAGACAGCGCAGAGCGTGAGAGAATGATTGTGGAGCAAATCAAGGCGATTGAAACGGCACAAAACGTAGTCGTTGAAATTGATCAAGAGTTACTGAACGAAGTCTTGAACTTGGTCGAATACCCAACTGCTTTTATGGGAGCTTTTGATGCTAAGTATCTGGATGTTCCAGAAGAAGTCTTGGTGACTTCCATGAAAAATCACCAACGTTACTTTGTTGTCCGAGACAGGGACGGTAAACTCTTGCCGAACTTTATCTCTGTTCGTAACGGAAATGCGGAATTTCTTGCCAATGTCATTAAGGGAAATGAGAAAGTCTTGGTAGCACGTTTGGAAGACGGTGAATTCTTCTGGCGGGAAGACCAGAAATTACAGATTGCGGACCTTGTGGAACGCTTAAAAGCTGTGACCTTCCATGAAAAAATTGGCTCATTGTATGAACACATGGCACGTACAGCTGCCATTAGTAACCTTTTAGCAGATCAAGCAGGACTTTCTGAGGAAGAAAAAACAGATCTTGCGCGTGCAGCTGCCATCTACAAATTTGACCTATTGACAGGCATGGTTGGCGAATTTGACGAATTACAAGGGATTATGGGGGAGAAATACGCACTTCTTGCAGGCGAAACCCCAGCCGTTGCAGCCGCTATTCGGGAACATTACTTGCCAAATAGTGCAGAAGGTGCTCTTCCTGAAACCAAGGTCGGTGCGGTATTAGCGCTTGCTGATAAACTGGATACAATCTTGTCTTTCTTCTCAGTTGGTCTTATTCCAAGTGGTTCAAACGACCCCTATGCCCTTCGTCGTGCAACCCAAGGTGTGGTGCGGATTTTGGAAGCCTTTGGCTGGACGATTGCAATCGATGAATTGGTTGAAAAACTTTATGCCCTAGAGCATGATAGCCTTGCTTATGAACATCAGGCAGAGGTTCTTGAATTCTTCCGTGCTCGTGTAGAGAAAATGATCGATAAGAGCGTTCCGAAAGATATTGTGACAGCAGTCTTAAATAGCACAAACTTTGTGGTCAGCGATATGGTTGAAACAGCTCGTATCTTGGCAGAACAGGCGAAAACAGCTACTTTTAAATCAGCCGTTGAAAGTCTTTCTCGTGTCTTTAATTTGGCAGAAAAAGCAGCATCAGATGTTGCAGTGGATAGCAGTCTCTTTGAAAATGAAGCAGAAACAGCCCTAGCAGATGCAGTGGCAGGACTTACCTGCACCCAAGATTTGGCAGGAAATATCCAACAATTCTTTGGACTTCAGCCTCTGATTGACGCTTTCTTTGACAATACCATGGTCATGGTAGACGATGATGCTGTGAAAAATAATCGCTTGGCCTTGCTTGCAACCCTAACTCAAAAAGCACAGAAAGTTGCGCAATTTAACCAAATCAATACCAAGTAGGAGAAAAAATGGAACAAGCAAAAATTGATCGCATCAATGAATTGGCCAGAAAGAAAAAAGAAACAGGCTTGACAGAAGAGGAAGTAAAAGAACAAGCAGCCCTCCGAGAAGAGTATATCGAAGGTTATCGTCGTAGTGTTCGGGCCCATCTTGAAGGCATCAAAATTGTCGATGAAGCAGGCAACGATATAACTCCAGAAAAACTCAAACAAGTCCAACGCGAAAAAGGACTGCATGGCAGAAGCCTAGATGATCCCCATTCATAGACTGAATTATTAAAAAAGGTAGAGAAAAATCTCTACCCTTTTTGCTTGTTTGCACCTCATTTGTGCTATAATAGAAACAGAACGATTTAGGAGATTCTTATGTTTATCATTGAAATTTTAAAGTCCATTTTCTTTGGAATTGTCGAAGGGATTACGGAATGGTTGCCGATTTCAAGTACAGGTCATTTGATTTTAGTGCAAGAATTTGTCAAGTATAAGGACAACAATCCGGCCTTTATAGAAATGTTTAACGTTGTCATCCAGCTAGGGGCGATTTTGGCAGTGGTAGTTATCTATTTTGACAAGTTAAATCCCTTTAAGCGTGGAAAAACAGCACGTGAGGTACGAAAAACATGGCAATTATGGGCGAAGGTGGTTATTGCAACGCTTCCGGCTCTGGTGATTGGTTTACCGCTCGATGATTGGTTTGAAGCTCATTTTCATCATATGGTTCCTGTTGCTATCATGCTCATTATCTATGGAATAGCCTTTATTGTACTCGAAAAGCGGAATAAAGATGTAGAACCAAAAATTACAGACTTGGGGAAATTACCCTATAAGACCGCTCTTTTCATTGGTTTTTTCCAAGTATTAGCTCTTTTTCCGGGTACGAGCCGTTCAGGTGCGACGATTGTCGGTGGTCTTTTGAATGGGACCAGTCGTTCAGTTGTGACGGAGTTCACCTTTTATCTTGGAATTCCAGCCATGTTTGGAGCGAGTGCCATTAAGATTCTCAAATTTGTGCTAAAGGGTAATAGCTTAGGTTTTTCTCAATTAATGCTACTATTGGTGGCCATGGGTGTCGCATTTGGAATTAGTTTATTGGTGATTCGGTTCTTGACGGATTATGTCAAAAAACATGATTTTACAATCTTTGGAAAATATCGAATTGCCTTGGGAATCCTGTTGTTGATATATGCAGTATATAAATTTGTAATCGCCTAAAACAGGTTGGGGAAAGTCCAATCCTAAATATAAAAAGCGAACAAAATTAGTTTTCTGATCTTCAGAATTCTACTTTGTTCGCTTTTTTTATCTCTAATTTATCAAATTTAAGACTTGAGGATAGAAAATTTCAAAAATCAAAATCGTGTTGCCTCAGCTTTTTAGAATTTATTTTTTAGTTTTTTCATTATCCTTCTATATACTCTGCTAATTCTTTGTCTTTTAGACCTGCGTTAAGAGCGATTAGAAGCTTGAGACGTGCCTTGGGAGCATTGAGTTCTTTGACAAAGAGAACTCCAGCTTTTTTGAGGGCGACACCGCCACCTGGATAGGCATAAACAGGTTCGGCAATTCCGTTGAAACAGCGAGAGACCAAGGCTACGGGAATTCCAGCTTGGATGAGTTCTTCAATTTTTTCTGCAGCCTCCTTGGGGAGGTTACCCGCACCGAAAGCTTCGATGATTAAGCCGTCCAGTTGATTTGGATTGAGCATAGCCAGTAATTCCGTTTGCATGCCTGCATAGGCAGAAATGATGGGCACTAAACCTGAAATAGCTTCCAGTTGAAAACGTACGCGTGGCTCTGCTGTTTTAAAATAGAGAATTTCGTGTTTCATGATTAAACCGAGAGGGCCATGCGTCGGTGTTTGGAAGGTGCCGACATTGGTAGTATGGGTTTTAGTGACATACTTAGCCGCATGGATTTCATCATTCATGACCACTAAAACTCCCTTTCCATGAGTCTTTGTATCACTTGCAACCCGAAGGGCAGATAAGTAATTATAGATACCGTCACTTCCTAATTCATTAGATGACCGCATAGCACCTGTGAGAACGACAGGAATATCAGGCAAATCCATGGTATCAAGAAAATAAGCTGTTTCCTCTAAAGTATCAGTTCCATGGGTAATGACAATTCCGTCAAAGGATTGATAAGCGTCGCGAATTTTATGGTAAAGAGCCAGCATGTGCTGGGGAGTGATGTGAGGACTGGGAAGATTGAAAAAATCAAGACTGGTCACCTCTATATGCTCCAAACCGACGGAGACATGGTGCATTGGATTGACACTATTGGTTGTAACCTGGCCAGCTTCATCGGCCTGCATGGAAATCGTCCCTCCTGTATGTAAAACCAGTATTTTCTTTGTCATCAAATAAACTCCTTCTTCAGATTTGTGCTATAATGATTGTATCACAAAAACGAGAGTTGAGGAACCAATGGAAATCAAAGCAGTCTTTTTTGATATTGACGGCACCTTGGTCAATGATAATAGGACCGTCTTAAAGTCGACCGAACAAGCGATTCAGAGTTTAAAAGAGCAGGGCATTTTAGTAGGTCTTGCGACAGGTCGAGGCCCTTTTTTTGTAGCCTCCTTCATGGAGCAACTAGACTTGGATTTTGCAGTAACCTATAATGGTCAATATATTTTCTCAAAAGACAAGGTTATTTCAGCTAAACCTATTGATAAGGCGAATTTACGATCATTGATTAAGGTAGCACAGAAATACCGCAAGGAAATTTGTTTCGGGACTAAAGACGGCGTTATTGGTTCAAAAATTATGAACTTTGGTATGAGCAAGGTTCCTCAGTGGTCGAGCCGGTTGATTCCTAAGAAATTAACGCGTTATGTAAATCATGGTTTTAACCATATTATCAGTAAGGCTTTTCCACAGAGAGTGGAGGATCTTTATCAGTCGATTCAGGAACCGATTTACCAAGTCTTACTCCTTGCAACAGCATCTGAAAGTAAGAGGATTCAGGAAGAATTTCCTGATTTGAAATTTACCCGTAGTAGTCCATTTGCGGCTGATGTGATTAACCAAGGTATGTCAAAACTTGAGGGAATTCGTCTAGTCGGGAAAGAATACGGATTTGGAATTCATGAGGTGATGGCCTTTGGAGACTCGGATAATGATCTTGAAATGCTGGCAGGAGTGGGCATGTCGATTGCTATGGGAAATGGGACCGATCGTGTCAAGGAGATTGCCAAACACATTACGACCAGCAACAGTCAAGATGGGATTCACAAGGCTCTGGAGCATTTCGGAATTTTAGCACGTGAGAAGGTCTTTACCAGTAGTGACCCCCATTTTAATAAAGTCAAGGAATTCCATCAGGTTATGGATACTTCAACACAAGAAGAACCTAGAGCTTGGAATTTAGCAGCAGCTAGTCATCGCACGGATTTTAAACTAGAGGAAATGGTGGAGTTTCTGCGAGCAGCGAGTCCTTCGGAGACAGCTTTTGAAGAGGCGATTCAGCATTTGCATATTGCGCTGGATAAGGCGGCAGAGAAAGTCAAAACCAAGATCCCAGCTGAAGTTTCTCTCGTTGGGCAGGTTGATGCCTTGATAGATACCTTGTATTTTACCTATGGAACGTTTGTTCTTATGGGAGTTGATCCAGAGAGAATTTTTGAAATCGTGCATCAGGCCAATATGGGGAAGCTCTTTCCAGATGGTAAGGCTCATTTTGACCCTGTAACGCACAAAATTTTGAAACCTGATGATTGGGAAGAAAAGTATGCGCCAGAGCCAGCTATTCAAAAAGAATTAGAACGGCAGATGAAAGCCTATCAAAAACATCAAGAGCAGTGAAAGGAGCAAATCACTGCTCTTTTTTAGCAGGATAAATCAGTGTTTTATATTCAACAAAAATCAAAATGAGCGTTTTAGCGACTTTCTTAGAAGGGTCGGACGTAAACGCCTAATTTTTATGAGTATCCTGTTCATCTGCTGAAAAATCATCCTGTTTGACTTACTTAGTCTATTTCATTTTATAGCAAAAATAAATAAGTATAGCTCAAATGGATATCTTTGAAATTGCATGAGTACGACGTTAGATACGCCATTAATCATCATGCTGGATAATGTTAGGTAGCGGGATAGAAGTCCGATGTGTAGTGAACTTTTATCTCTCCTGTGCTATTCACCTGAGTACAATTCTATCGAAAAAATCTGAGCTTATATTAAAAAACAGCTAAAAAAAGTATTGCCAAATTGTGACACTTTTCAATATACTTTTATTTTTATGAGCCCAATTTGTAAAATTAAGTTAGACAAAAAAAGCCATTTATGTTAAGCTCAGATAAACTACCACATTTTTCTGAAAGGACCGAACATAGATGACCTATACTCATCTTACCACAAATGAGCTCGTAATGATAGAGGCGTATCATCAAGAAGGAAAGAAAATCTCCGCTATTGCTAAATCCCTCGGTCGAGCCCGTCAAACGATTTATAATGTAGTTGCTTACCTTGAACAAGGATATTCAGCTTATGACTACTACGAGCATTATAAAGCGAACAAGAAGCGCTGCGGTAGGTATAACACACAGCTATCGAAGGAAGAAACCGACTTCATTCAATCTCATTTGGAAAAAGACTGGAGTTTAGACGTTATCAAAGGGACGTATCCAAACAAAGTTTCTTGCTCTATGAGAACACTCTATCGTTTAGCCGATCGCGGTGTGTTCAAAAAAGAAAATCTCCCATGGAAGGGGAAACGAAAGCCCAATGGGAAGAAGGAAATGCGCGGTAAACAAGCATTTCGTAGAGACATTCGTGAACGGGCTGAACGCTATCCAACATTTGATAGGGAGTTTGGTCACTTTGAAGGGGATACAATCGTTGGCAAGGATAGTAAGAGTGCTGCGATTACCTTGGTTGAAAGACAATCAAAAGTGATTATAGCGCTTCAAACAAATGGACGAAAAGCCCAAGATATCGAACAGTCACTAAGGGATTGGTTAACGAAATTTCCAAAGAACCTGTTCAAGTCGATGACCTTTGATTGTGGGAAAGAGTTCTCAAATTGGAAGTCATTGTCAAATGAGTATGATATCGACATTTTCTTTTCGGACCCTGGCTGTCCTGGTCAACGTGGACTCAATGAACACTCAAATGGCCTACTACGAAGACACGGACTTCCGAAGCAGACAGACTTCAATGAGATTTCCCAAGAAGTGTTATCAGCGATAGCTGATAACAGAAACAACATTCCTCGTAAGTCATTAAACTATCAAACTCCTCTACAAGTTTTTCTGAGTTATTTTAAAGTGTCTAACTTAATTTGACAAATAGAAGAGTTTATAAGAATTTCTTTTGTCATTTTTTGATAATTTTGCCAAAAATATCCGCCACCAAGAGGTAGCGGATTTGGGAGAAAGCTTGTTTTACATTGTTTTATCCTTGTCACGAACGACTAAAAGGTCAACCTTGGTATGACGAAGGATATACTCAGATGAGGAGCCGATAAGGAGGCGTTCAAAGGCGGTGAGGCCTGTTGCACCGACTAAAATCAAATCAACCCCATTGGCATCTGGGATGTCCGTGGCAAGAAGGGTTTTGGGATTGCCCATTTCGATAATCGTCACGATGTCACTGAGGCCGGCAGCTCTAGCCTTTTCTTCATAGTTTGCCATCAATTTCTTAGCTTCTGCCTGCAGCTCTTCATAAACCTCGGCATCAAAGGTAGAAACGCTTTGGAGGGCGCGGGTATCAATGACATGGGCAATGGTTAGCCGAGCCTGGTTTCGTAGGGCGGAATTGATTCCTTTTACAAAAGCTAAATCTGCTTCGCGTGAACCATCGACGGCTACCATGATATTTTCATACTTTTGAATCATCGGAATACCTCCATTCTTTTTCTATCTTTATTGTAATCCTTTCCATGAAAAAAGTAAAGGGTTTTCATTTGTTTTACAACTACTTTTTTTAGAAATTTAAGGCAATTTGCGGTATAATGAAAAGATGATGATGAAATGAGGTTCAAAGATGAAACAATTCGATAAATCTAGTAAATTAGAACATGTTGCCTATGATATTCGTGGTCCAGTATTAGAAGAAGCGATGCGGATGCGGGCAAATGGAGAGAAAATTCTTCGTTTAAATACAGGAAATCCAGCTGAATTTGGCTTTACTGCACCGGATGAGGTTATTCATGATTTGATTATGAATGCTAGAGACAGTGAGGGCTATTCAGATTCCAAGGGGATTTTCTCAGCTCGAAAGGCAATTATGCAGTATTGCCAGCTCAAGAAGATTCCAAATGTGGATATTGATGATATTTATCTAGGCAATGGTGTCAGTGAATTGATTGTTATGTCCATGCAAGGTCTGCTAGATGATGGGGATGAGGTCTTGGTGCCCATGCCTGACTATCCGCTGTGGACAGCAGCTGTCAGCCTCGCTGGGGGAAATGCGGTGCATTATGTCTGTGATGAAGGGGCGGATTGGTATCCAGATATGGCAGATATCAAGTCCAAAATCACGTCAAACACTAAAGCGATTGTCCTTATCAACCCTAACAATCCAACGGGTGCCTTGTATCCTAAGGAAGTGTTGGAAGAAATCGTGGAAATCGCACGGGTAAATGACTTGATTATTTTCTCAGATGAGATTTATGATCGCATGGTTTTTGATGGCGAAGTCCATATTCCTATCGCTAGTTTAGCACCTGATTTATTCTGTGTGACGATGAATGGCTTGTCAAAATCGCATCGGATTTGTGGTTTCCGTGTGGGTTGGATGGTCTTGTCTGGTCCAAAACACCATGTTAAGGGCTATATTGAAGGCTTGAACATGCTTTCCAATATGCGTCTATGCTCGAATGTCTTGTCTCAACAAGTAGTGCAGACCTCCCTTGGAGGCTACCAATCGGTGGATGAGCTCTTGATTCCAGGAGGGCGCCTCTATGAACAACGGGAATTTATCACCAAGGCTATCAATGAGATTCCGGGCTTGTCAACTGTGAAGCCTAAGGCTGGTCTTTATGTCTTTCCAAAGATTGATCGGACCATGTATCGGATTGACGATGATGAGCAATTTGTCTTGGAGTTTTTAAAGCAGGAGAAGGTTCTCTTGGTACATGGACGTGGATTTAACTGGAAAGAGCCAGACCACTTCCGTATCGTTTATTTGCCTCGGGTTGACGAATTAGCACAAATTCAGGAAAAGATGACGCGTTTCTTGCGTCAATATGCTAGATAAACTCCATCCTAATCCCAATCCTATCAGAGTTAGAAGTTTGTAAAAATAAACGAGAATATTGCTAAGCTGTAAGATGAATGGTCTATCGGAAGTGTAGCAATATTTTTATTTACTTTGATATATCTCTCAAAAAAAGTAGCAAAATAAACAATTTTCAGATAATTGTTGAAAATTGTTGCGTTTTATGCTATAATGTAAGCGATTGAATTGAGGTAAAAGATGACAACAATATTAGAAAAAACGAGAAAAATTACAGCCATTCTGAAACGTTCAGATGAAAAACTTCAGGATGACCTACCCTATAATCCGATTGCCAAACAGTTGGCAGATGTCATTGATTGTAATGCTTGTATCATTGATAGCAGAGGACGCTTACTGGGTTATTTCATGCGCTACAAGACCAATAATGATCGGGTAGAAGAATTTTTCCAAACGCAGAAATTTCCAGAAGAGTATGTGAAAGCAGCGACTCTGGTCTATGATACAGAAGCTAATATCACGATTGACAATGAATTGACAGTCTTTCCGATAGAAACCAAGAATGAATTTCCAGATGGTTTAACGACCCTTGTCCCAATTCATGTGACTGGGATTCGCTTGGGGACATTGATTATTTGGCGAAATGACGAGCAATTTCATGATGATGATTTGATTTTGGTGGAAATTGCGAGCACAGTGGTCGGCATTCAGCTGTTGAACTTCCAACGTGAAGAAGACGAGAAAAACCTTCGTCATCGAATGGCGGTTAGTATGGCTGTCAATACCTTATCCTATTCTGAATTGCGGGCGGTATCTGCGATTTTAGAAGAATTAGATGGCAGCGAAGGCCAATTGACAGCTTCAATTATTGCCGATCGTATCGGAATTACGCGTTCTGTGATTGTCAATGCCTTGCGAAAACTGGAGAGTGCTGGGATTATTGAGAGCCGTTCCTTGGGAATGAAAGGAACATATCTGAAAGTCTTAATTCCAGACATTTTTGATGAAATTAAGAAACGAGATTACTAAAATGCCAAAAGCATTGATTTCGATTGACTATACGATTGATTTTGTAGCGGATGAAGGGAAATTAACGGCTGGATTACCTGCCCAAGCTATTTCTGAGAGGATTTGTCAGGTGACAAGAGAGGCTTTTCAGCGAGGAGACTATATTTTCTTTGCCGTGGATGGGCATGAGGTAGAGGATTCTTTTCATCCGGAAAGCAAGCTCTTTCCTCCCCACAATCTCATGGGTACCTCTGGCCGTCATTTATATGGACCTCTAGCTGGTTTTTTTGAGGAAACCAAAGAAAATAATCGTGTTTTTTGGATGGACAAACGGCATTATTCAGCTTTTTCAGGGACAGATTTGGATATCCGCTTGAGAGAGCGTCGAGTGGATACGGTTATTTTGACAGGTGTTTTGACGGATATTTGTGTTCTACATACGGCGATTGATGCTTATAACTTAGGGTATCAGATTGAGGTGATTTCATCTGCCGTGGCTTCCATAGAGCAGACTCAGCATGCATTTGCACTCAACCATATGACGGATGTCCTAGGTGCCACAGTATCTGAAGACTTATTATAAAAATGAGCTTTCATGTTTTTATACTGAAAGCTTTTTTATGAGAGATTAGAAAAACGCTTGGCAGAGCAATCGTTTTCATCTAATACTCATGTAATTTCAAAAATAACCATTTGATTGTACCGACCTCTCTATTGTTAGATTTTGCTCTAACTTTTGTGGGTCATATCAAGTAAATACATATTTATTTTTTATTTAAAAATGAAGCAGTTTCAGTAAGTCGAACAGGGTGAGTTTTTAGTAGATGAAAAGTATAGGTATCAAAAATAGCTAGTTTTCGTTCGAACCATCTAAGAAAGTCGCAAAAATGCTAACTTTGATTTTGGATGAGTATAACACTCGACAATAATCAAAATCTGACGGCCTTAACTCATCTTGTTGAACTCTAGTTCTACCTGCGGTTTTGTTGCCTAGTCAGAAGTATAAAAGGCTTAAGGTTTTAGGCCTAGAAACAGATTGATAAAGGATATATTTGGCAGAAGAAATCCTAGATTGCTGTATTTGAGAAAAATGGAGATAGGATTGACTTTTTCTCAGATTTTTTCTAGTTGATGGGAGAAGGCTTGCTCTTATCATTGAAGAAGAAGGGAGATTTGTGGTAAAATAAGAAGATCCTACTTTTGAAAATTAGAAAGTATATCGTTGAAAGTTTGGAAATGTTAAGATAGGTCGTTTGTGCTCTTTGCCAAATGTAGGGCGGAGGGAAGGGATTTCTAACGGCTATTCTGACGTTTTGAGATGTAGAAGCAAGAAAGGATGAACAGATGAAAATCACACAAGAAGAAGTAACTCATGTTGCGAATTTGTCAAAGCTGGCCTTTTCACCAGAAGAAACGGAAGAATTTGCCACAACTCTGTCTAAAATTGTGGACATGGTAGAATTATTGGACGAGGTCGATACGACTGGCGTTCCATTTACATCAAATGTCGCCAATAATCTGAACTATATGCGTGAAGATAAGGCAGAAAAAGGCTGGGACAGGGAAGAATTGTTCCAAAATGTTCCTGAAAAGGAGAGAAATTATATTAAAGTACCTGCAATTTTAGAAGATGGAGGAGATGCCTAATGTCTTTACATACGAAAAGTGTTGATGAATTGCATGATTTATTGGTCAAAAAAGAAATCTCTGCAGTGGAATTGACCAAGGCAAGTTTGGAGGATATTGAAGCACGTGAAGATGCAGTTGATAGCTTTATTACAGTATCTCACGATGTAGCCCTTAAACAAGCCGCAAAAGTGGATGAAAAAGGGATTGATGCGAGTAATGTCATGAGCGGCATTCCGATTGCTATCAAGGATAATATTTCTACCAAAGGAATTTTGACAACAGCTGCTTCAAAGATGTTGTATAATTACACTCCGATTTTTGATGCTACAAGTGTTGAAAAAATTTATGGGAAAGATATGATTGTCATCGGAAAGACCAACATGGATGAGTTTGCCATGGGGGGATCGACCGAAACTTCCTATTTTAAAAAGAGTAAAAATGCTTGGGACAAAAGGAAGGTTCCAGGTGGATCTTCTGGAGGTTCTGCAACAGCGGTAGCTTCTGGCCAGGTACGCTTGTCACTGGGTTCTGATACAGGTGGTTCCATTCGCCAGCCCGCTGCCTTTAATGGGATTGTTGGAATGAAACCAACCTATGGTCGAGTGTCTCGTTTTGGCTTGATTGCCTTTGGAAGCTCACTGGATCAAATCGGACCTTTCTCTCAAACTGTTAAAGAAAATGCTCAGCTGCTCAATGTGATTTCAGGTCATGATACGAAAGATTCAACTTCTTCACAACTTGCTGTGCCTGATTTTACACAAAAAATTGGGCAAGAAATTAAGGGGATGAAGATTGCACTTCCAAAAGAGTATATGGGAGATGGAATCGATACACAAGTGAAGGAAACAATTCTCAAGGCTGCCAAGCACTTGGAGAGCCTAGGAGCTATTGTAGAGGAAGTGAGCCTTCCCCACAGTAAATACGGAGTGGCAGTGTATTACATTGTAGCTTCGTCTGAGGCAAGTTCTAACTTGCAACGCTTTGATGGCATTCGTTATGGCTATCGGGCGGAAGATATTGAAAATCTGGATGATGTATATGTGAAAACTCGAAGTCAAGGCTTTGGTGACGAGGTCAAACGCCGGATTATGCTTGGAACCTTTAGTTTGTCTTCTGGCTATTATGACGCTTACTTTAAAAAAGCTGGACAGGTCCGTACCTTAATCATGCAGGATTTCGCTAAGGTCTTTGCTGACTATGATTTGATTTTAGGGCCTACAGCTCCGACGGTGGCCTATGATTTGAATTCGCAAAATCATGACCCAGTAGCCATGTATTTGGCAGATATCTTGACCATTCCAGTCAATTTGGCAGGTCTTCCAGGGATTTCCATTCCAGCTGGTTTTGTAGAAGGATTGCCAGTCGGACTGCAGTTGATTAGTAATCATTTCGATGAAGAAATCCTGTACCAAGTCGCAGCTGCCTTTGAGGCAACAACGGATTATCATAAACAACAACCAGTGATTTTTGGAGGTGAAAAGTAATGAACTTTGAAACAATTATTGGACTTGAGGTCCATGTTGAATTGAATACGAATTCAAAGATTTTCTCTCCATCGTCTGCCCATTTTGGTGAAGACCCAAATGCCAATACCAATATCATTGACTGGTCCTTCCCAGGTGTCCTTCCTGTGATGAACAAAGGGGTGATTGATTCGGGGATTAAGGCAGCATTGGCTTTGAACATGGTCATTCATCAAAAGATGCACTTTGACCGCAAGAATTACTTTTATCCAGATAATCCCAAGGCCTATCAAATTTCTCAATTTGATGAACCGATTGGCTATGACGGCTGGATTGAGATTGAACTAGAGGATGGATCTACCAAGAAAATCCGTATTGAACGGGCGCATTTAGAAGAAGATGCTGGAAAGAACACCCACGGGACAGATGGCTATTCCTATGTGGATTTGAACCGTCAGGGCGTGCCCTTGATTGAGATTGTTTCAGAAGCGGATATGCGTAGCCCCGAAGAAGCTTATGCCTACTTGACGGCTCTAAAAGAAATCATCCAGTATACTGGTATCTCAGATGTCAAGATGGAAGAAGGCTCCATGCGGGTCGATGCCAATATCTCGCTTCGTCCCTATGGTCAGGAAGCCTTTGGTACCAAAACTGAGTTGAAAAATTTGAACTCCTTTAACTATGTTAAAAAAGGATTGGCTTATGAGGAAAAACGCCAGGCAGAAATCTTACGTTCCGGTGGGCAAATTCGTCAAGAAACTCGGCGGTATGATGAGGCGACAGGAGAAACCATCCTCATGCGGGTCAAGGAAGGGGCGGCTGATTACCGTTATTTCCCAGAGCCAGATATTCCAAATTTTGAGATTGATCAGGACTGGATCGAAGAAATGCGTGCAGAATTGCCAGCCTTTCCAAGAGAGCGTCGTGCCAAGTATGTGACTGCCTACGGTCTGTCTGATTATGATGCACGTCAGCTAACAGCAAGCAAAGTCACGTCAGACTTCTTTGAAAAAGCCTTGAGTCTTGGTGGAGATGCCAAACAAATCTCGAACTGGTTGCAAGGGGAGGTAGCTCAATTCTTGAATGCAGAACAAAAAAGCTTGTCAGAAATTGCCCTAACTCCTGAAAATTTGGTGGAAATGATTAGCTTGATTGCAGATGGGACCATTTCATCCAAGATTGCCAAGAAAGTTTTTGTTCATTTGGCGAAAAATGGCGGTTCTGCACGTGAATATGTGGAAAAAGCTGGTCTCGTACAAATTTCCGACCCTGCAGTCTTGATTCCAATGATTCATCAAGTCTTTGCAGATAATGAAGCAGCAGTGGCAGACTTCAAGTCTGGCAAACGCAATGCGGACAAGGCCTTTACTGGTTTCCTCATGAAAGCAACCAAAGGACAAGCCAATCCGCAAGTAGCTCAACAACTCTTAGCCCAAGAGTTGCAGAAATTACTAGATTAGGCAATCACAACTTGCGTGCAAGATACGGGTGAATGCAGCTGACTTGCGGATGTTGTCACTGCTAAGTCTATTAAGTGTAGACTAGAGAAATTAGCAGTGAAAGCAAAGACGGTCTATGCCAGTGTTCATAAAAAAGTCCTTTATGATAAAAGAAACAAAAAAGTGAGTTTCAAGCGTGATAACAAATCATCCTTGGAACTCACTTTTTATACAATCCTTAAACTAGATTGAGAGGAATAGACACTGAAAGACTATGCTCATTTAATTGTAACCGCCCCATAACGAGGTGTCTATGATATTTTCCACGCCTCTAGTATACTGTTATCAGAAAACAGAACTGGAGGCTATTTTGATGTCACAACCTATTGTTCCCTTGAAAACACCACAATCTCGTCGATTTCCTCATAAATCCAGAAGTGATCTGATAATGAAAATGCGTATTGGAAAAGTTGAACTAAGCTTGTTCCCATCTCTTCATCAAGAAACACTGGAAACTATTTTAGATAAGGTACTTGCTTATGAGCATCCGACTCAGTGATTTAGGGCAGGTCTATCTGGTTTGTGGCAAAACTGATATGCGTCAAGGGATTGATTCGCTGGCCTATCTCGTTAAACGTCAATTTGAATTAGATCCCTTTTCTGGTCAAGTTTTTCTCTTCTGTGGTGGCCGCAAAGATCGTTTCAAGGCCCTTTATTGGGATGGACAAGGTTTCTGGTTGCTTTACAAGCGATTTGAAAACGGCAAACTCACTTGGCCTAATGATGAACATGAGGTCAAAGCCCTCACTTCCGAGCAAGTAGACTGGCTGATGAAGGGATTTTCGATAAGTCCTAAAATAAAATCTACAAAAAGTCGTGATTTCTATTGAAATCATGGCTTTCTTTTTATACTTAACAAAAATCAAATTCTGATGTATAATAGTCCTATGAACGCTACACAAGAACAAATCACAGAACTCAAATCAGCTCTCAAGGCTAAACACCTCTCTGCCTATCACAAACGGATTCAAGCGGTCTATTTACGCTCTCAAAAGTTGACCTACAAGGCCATTTCTGACTTAATCGGTTTATCTCATGATACGATTTGGCGTTTGGTGAAAAAATATGAACAAGAAGGCCTCTCTGCCCTTACCCATGATGCACGAGGGGGGCGTCATCGTTCTTATCTTACTTACGAAGAAGAAAAAGCATTCTTAGAAGAACAGTTTGTTGGTAGTGCTTCAGGACAATTTGTCACTATTGCAGAAATGCACGAGGCTTACCAAACTAAAATTGGGAAGTCTTGAGTGCCAAAAGGAGTACGACCTCATGTTCACAGCCACTATATTCGAGAATATCGCTACTGCTATGGAGCTGTCGATGCCCATACAGGGGAATCTTTCTTTATCATTGCTGGGGGATGTAACACCGATTGGATGAATGAATTTTTAAGACAACTGTCCCAAGCCTACCCTAATGACTATATCTTACTCGTGATGGATAACGCCGTATGGCATAAATCACGGACGTTAGAGAAACCTACCAACATTGGCTTTGAGTTCATTCCACCTTATACGCCTGAGATGAATCCCATTGAACAAGTCTGGGCTGAGATTCGTAAGAGAGGTTTCAAGAATAAGGCCTTTAAGACGCTAGACGATGTCATTAACAAGCTGCAAGAGGTGATTCAACGTCTGCATTGGTCTGTGTTAAAACCCATTGTTCATAGAAATTGGCTCTTTTCAGATTTTGATGTTAAATGAGTATTATTTCATTATACCGAAAAGAAAGCCATGATTTCAATAGAAATCACGACTTTTTGTAGATTTTATTTTAGGACTTATCGAAAATCCCTTCATCAGCCAGTCTACTTGCTCGGAAGTGAGGGCTTTGACCTCATGTTCATCATTAGGCCAAGTGAGTTTGCCGTTTTCAAATCGCTTGTAAAGCAACCAGAAACCTTGTCCATCCCAATAAAGGGCCTTGAAACGATCTTTGCGGCCACCACAGAAGAGAAAAACTTGACCAGAAAAGGGATCTAATTCAAATTGACGTTTAACGAGATAGGCCAGCGAATCAATCCCTTGACGCATATCAGTTTTGCCACAAACCAGATAGACCTGCCCTAAATCACTGAGTCGGATGCTCATAAGCAAGTACCTTATCTAAAATAGTTTCCAGTGTTTCTTGATGAAGAGATGGGAACAAGCTTAGTTCAACTTTTCCAATACGCATTTTCATTATCAGATCACTTCTGGATTTATGAGGAAATCGACGAGATTGTGGTGTTTTCAAGGGAACAATAGGTTGTGACATCAAAATAGCCTCCAGTTCTGTTTTCTGATAACAGTATACTAGAGGTGTGGAAAATATCATAGACACCTCGTTATTGGGCGGTTACATTTAATTTCAAAAATAGCTGCTACATATATATAAAAATATCTTTACTATGAAATGAAGTGGTCTGTAAGTTAAATAGGATGTTTTTTCAGTAAATGAAAAGGACAGTGACAAAAAAAGAAGTAGGAAACATTTAAGAAAGTCGCAAAATTACTAACTTTGATTATCATTGAGTATTAGAAATTCGTTGATTTTGTTTGAAAGCGTATAATCTTTCTAAAAATTCTGCTATAATCAATAGAGAAAAAGAGAGGTGGAACAATGAAAAAAGAAGTAAAGGGAATTCTCTATGTTTTGATGGCTGGCATAGCCTGGGGACTATCAGGTACTTGTGGTCAATATTTGATGGCTCAAGGATTTCCGCCTTTTTTACTGACTAGTGTTCGCATGGGAATTGCAGGATTTTGTCTGACATGCATTGCTTTCTTTACCATGGGAAATCAGTTTTTACAATTGTTGAAGCAACCAAAAGTGATTCTCGCCATTGTCCTTTTTTCTACAATCGGACTTCTTCTTAATCAATTTTCCTATCTATTAGCCATTCGCGAAACCAATGCGGGGACAGCTACTGTTTTGCAATATCTATGTCCAATTTTGGTTCTTATTCATACCTGCTTGAAACATCGAACGGCTCCGACCAACATCGAAATGTTCTCCATGCTCTCTGCGGTTTTAGGAACTTTTTTGATGGCCACTCATGGGCAAGTGACTCAGTTGGCAGTCACACCTTCCGGTTTATTTTGGGGCTTGGTGGCAGCTGTGAGCTATGCTGCCTATATTATCTTGCCGATTCAGTTCATTCAACGCTGGGGAAGTCTTGCGGTCAATGGTCTAGGTATGTTTTTAATAGGAATCTGTTTAATGCCCATCAGCCGTCCGCTTTCTTTTAATTGGAATATCGAGTTGATGACCCTATTTGCTCTCATCGGTATGATTGGAATTGGAACGATTGTGACCTATACCTTATTTTTGGCAGGGGCTAGTCTGATTGGCCCTGTCAAGGCCAGTTTATTAGCTTCGATTGAGCCTGTTTCTGCTGTATTTTTTGCCTTTGCTCTCATGGGAAGCCGCTTTTATCCTCTTGATTTATTAGGAATGGCCTTCATTTTATTTGGGGTTCTTCTTATTTCGTATCGAGATTTAAAAGAAGTTCGCTCGAAAGATTAGGGATTTGAATCATTGTTCTGGTAAAATCTGCTCATGTAAAAAAGCGGCTCTATAATATCTGTAGTGGGTAAATCCACTGTAGAGATTATGGAGCCTTTTTCAGTGTAGAAAAAAAGTCCCATATGACCTATAATGAAAAGCGATAAAACCATCATTTAGAAAGACTCATATGGAACAACTAAATCTTATCACAAATTTTCTCAAAATGAAAGACAAAAATATCACGATCACTAATGAATGCGACATGGGAACTCACTTAGAACTCCACGGTCACTTGGATTACACAGCCCCTAAATGCCCTTCCTGCAAGGGACAAATGGCTAAGTATGACTTCCAGAAAGCCTCTAAAATCCCCTACTTAGAAACTGCTGGCTACCCACTACTTATCCGCCTTCGAAAGCGTCGTTTCAAGTGCAAGGAATGTGGGAAAATGGCGGTCGCTGAAACTCCTATTGTTAAGAAGAACCATCAAATATCTGTCGCTGTCAACCAGAAAATCGCACAATTACTCATCGAAAAGCAAGCAATGACACATATCGCACACAGACTCTCCATTTCTACATCTACAGTTATTCGAAAACTCAATGAGTTTAAATTTGAAACGGATTGGGATAAGCTTCCAGAAGTCATGTCCTGGGATGAGTATGCCTTCAAGAAAGGGAAAATGAGCTTTATCGCTCAAGATTTTGACACAAATAACATCATCGCTATCCTTGATGGAAGAACGCAAGCAACCATCCGAAATCACTTTCTGAGATACCCTAGACAGGTCAGAAACCGCGTTAAATTCATCACTATGGACATGTTTAGCCCTTACTATCAACTAGCCAAACAACTTTTTCCTCATGCTAAAATCGTGCTTGATCGTTTCCACGTTGTGCAACATCTCAGCCGTGCTATGAACCGTGTCCGCATACAAATCATGAATCAATTCGATAGAAAATCCCAGGAATACCGTGTCTTAAAACGCTACTGGAAACTGGTACAACAAGATAGCCGTAAACTCAGTGATAAACGATTTTATCGCCCTACATTTCGCATGCATTTGACCAATAAGGAAATCTTAGACAAGATCCTATCCTACTCAGATGAGTTACGACAACATTATGAACTCTATCAACTTCTTTTATTCCATTTCCAAGAGAGGAACTCAGAGCATTTCTTTGACCTAATTGAGCAAGAAAGAGCCACTGTTAACCCTATTTTCCAGACGGTATTTAAGACCTTTCTAAAGGATAAGGACAAGGTTTTAAACGCTTTGGAATTGCCTTATTCCAACGCTAAATTGGAAGCTACCAATAATCTTATCAAAGTCATTAAACGAAATGCCTTTGGTTTCAGGAACTTTGAAAACTTCAAAAAGCGGATTTTGATTGCCTTAAACATCAAAAAAGAGAAGACCAAGTTGGTCCTCTCTAGATGTTAGCTGACATCTACCCACTACAGTTGACAAAGAGCCAAAAAAGCCTTCAAAATAGGCTCTATAATATCTGTAGTGGGTAAATCCACTGTGGAGATTATGGAGCCTTTTTCAGTGTAGAAAAAAAGTCCCATATGACCTATAATGAAAAGCGACAAAAATATCATTTAGAAAGACTCATATGGAACAACTAAATCTTATCACAAATTTTCTCAAAATGAAAGACAAAAATATCACGATCACTAATGAATGCGACATGGGAACTCACTTAGAACTCCACGGTCACTTGGATTACACAGCCCCTAAATGCCCTTCCTGCAAGGGACAAATGGCTAAGTACGACTTCCAGAAAGCCTCTAAAATCCCCTACTTAGAAACTGCTGGCTACCCGCTACTTATCCGCCTTCGAAAGCGTCGTTTCAAATGCAAGGAATGTGGGAAAATAGCGGTCGCTGAAACTCCTATTGTTAAGAAAAACCATCAAATCTCTGTCGCTGTCAACCAGAAAATCGCACAATTACTCATCGAAAAGCAAGCAATGACACATATCGCACACAGACTTTCCATTTCTACATCTACAGTTATTCGAAAACTCAACGAGTTTAAGTTTGAAACGGAGTGGTCTAAGCTTCCAGAAGTCATGTCTTGGGATGAGTATGCCTTCAAGAAAGGGAAAATGAGCTTTATCGCTCAAGATTTCAACTCCCTAAATGTCATCGCTATCCTTGATGGAAGAACGCAAGCAACCATCCGAAATCACTTTCTGAGATACCCTAGACAGGTCAGAAACCGCGTTAAATTCATCACTATGGACATGTTTAGCCCTTACTATCAACTAGCCAAACAACTTTTTCCTCATGCTAAAATCGTGCTTGATCGTTTCCACGTTGTGCAACATCTCAGCCGTGCTATGAACCGTGTCCGTACCCAAATCATGAATGCTTTTGACCGCAAATCGCATGAATACAAGACGCTCAAACGCTACTGGAAATTGATACAACAGGACAGTCGAAAACTCAGTGACAAGCGGTTTTACCGCCCGACCTTTCGGATGCATTTGACCAATAAGGAGATTGTCGCTAAACTGCTCGGCTATTCTCAAGAACTGAGAGAACACTACGAGCTCTATCAACTACTGCTTTTTCACTTCCAGGAGAAGCAAGCTGACCAGTTTTTTGGACTTATCCAAGACACTCGGCAGACTGTCGACCCGATTTTCCAGACCGTATTTAATACCTTTTTGAAGGACAAGGATAAGATTCTCAACGCCATGGAATTGCCTTACTCAAATGCCAAACTTGAGGCGACGAATAATCTCATCAAAGTCATCAAACGCAATGCCTTTGGCTTTCGAAACTTTGAAAACTTTAAAAAGCGGATTTTCATTGCTTTAAACATAAAACGAGAGAAGACCAATTTGGTCCTCTCTAGGTGTTAGCTTTTCATCTACCCACTACAGTTGACAAAGAGCCTCAAAATAAGGCTTTTTTAGTTCTATCTTTATCGCGACCGTTGTTTGCCAGCATTGCGATTTTTTTTCTTGTGTTTTTTAGGCTTGGTTTCAATAGCAGTATCCATCTGCGGAGTGACATCTTTTCTAGAGTTAGCCTGTTTCATGGCTTTAGGTGGATTTTTCTCGAATTCTTCTGCTACTTGCTTTTTCATCTTAGGTCGAACAAGGAAATTCACCACTACTTGTTGGATAATTTGGATCAGACCTCCGACAACCCAGTAGAGCGTTAAGCCGGCAGGAGAAGAGAAGGAGAAGATGAGCATCATGATAGGGGTCATGTAGGCTGTCTTTTTCATCATTTCTTTTTGACTTTCGTCTATTCCAACGAGCATCAGCATCGATTGTAGATAATAAAGAATTCCAACGATGACAGTTAAAAGGATACTTGGATTACCAAGGTGAATTCCTAAGAAATTGCTCTCAGCAACGCCTGGTGTGTAACGAACAGCTGCAAAAAGTCCGAGGAAGAACGGCATTTGAATCAAGACTGGCAAGCAACCAACGCCACCAAAGACGCTAACCCCGTTCTCCTTTTGAGCAGCCATGAGGGCTTGCTGTGCGACTAGTTTTTCTTCTTGGGTTTGGGCATTCTTGAGACGGTCTTGGAAGGGCTCTAAAATAGGCTTGAGGTAATTCATCTTTTCAGACTGATAAGCAGCTTTCCAAGATTGATAAATCCCAAGTGGGAAGATAATCAAGCGAACGATAATTGTCACTAAGATAATGGCAATCCCAAAGCCTAGAGCCTGGTTATTAGCAAAGTAGTCAATTCCCCAACTCATAGGTTTTCCAAAGAAATCCCAGAAAATACCATAGGGTTGCCCGCTTTTATCAACAGGGACACAGCCTGTCAGAAAGAGAACCGAGACAAAGCTCAGCCCTGCAAATAGAATACGATTGATTTTTTTCACGTCAGTCTTTCCTTTTTCTAAAAGTTATACCTATCTATTCTACTTCTTTTTTAGAAAATACACAATAGTTCTATAGACCTAATTTGCAATTTTAAAATCTTTGTAGGATTCAAAGTTCGCAAGGGTAACGTCCAAATAGGTGACTTTGGAAAAAGGAGTAGGTCCTTTTCTGATTTCTTGGATAAATTTTGCCATGAGAGGTGAATCCTTACTTTCAGCTAAAATTTCTACGGTACCGTCCTCCCTGTTCCAGACACGTCCCGTAATGCCTCCGATTTCTGTCGCCAGGGCATAGACCCCCCAACGAAATCCAACACCCTGCACTCGACCTTGGGCAATCATTCTGACTTTTTGCATGTGTAACTCCTTTTTGTGTTATAATGGTTCTATGACTATTATAACCTCAAAAGCCAATCAAGTGGTGAAAAATACCAAAAAATTACTTCAAAAAAAATATCGCAAAGATTCCTATCTGATTGAAGGCTGGCATTTGTTTGAAGAAGCTGTCAAGGCGGACGCGGAAATCAAGCGTATTTTTGTCTTAGAGGCCTACAAAGAGAGGGTAGAGGATTTCTCTCAGACCATAGTAGTAAGCCCAGAAATTTTGGCAGATTTATCGGATTCAAAAACGCCACAAGGCATTGTGGCTGAAATCGCTTTGGGAAAACAGCTTTTTCCTCAAGAGCTGAGGGGCAAGTACCTGTTTTTAGAAGATGTCCAAGATCCTGGAAATGTCGGAACCATCATTCGAACGGCGGATGCAGCCGGTTTTTCTGGTGTGTTTTTGTCCAAGCATTCAGCAGATCTCTACAATCTGAAAACCCTTCGGTCCATGCAGGGGAGCCATTTTCATCTGCCGATTTATCGAATAGACAGTCAAGACATTCTGGATTTAGCTAAGCAATCGCAACTACCTATTTTAGCGACGACCTTGACCCATGATTCAGTGGATTACAAGAGCCTTGCTGAAGAGGAATTCCTTCTGGTAATGGGCAATGAAGGGCAGGGGATCAGCTCGATTGTGAAAGAAAGAGCAGATCAGTTGGTCCATATTCCCATGAAGGGACAGGCAGAGAGCTTGAATGTTGCCGTGGCAGCAGGCATTCTCATCTTTACTTTAAGCTAATTTTCAGAAAAGGGCTTATAATAGAAACAAGCAAGGAGGTGGGGGAAATGCCTTACCGAAACGATCGAGACTACCTAGACCATGTTGAGCAGCTAATCCAGCACGAGCGAGTGCAAAAGTTAAAAACCATTCCGCATCACATCTATTCCAATCGGTTGGAGCATTCAATTCATGTCAGCTATACGAGCTACAAGATTGCCAAAAAATTTGGCTGGGATGAAAAGAGTGCAGCTCGTGGTGGGCTTTTGCACGATTTGTTTTATTATGACTGGCGGACGACTAAATTTCAGAAAAGCCATGCTTGGGTTCATCCCAGACTAGCTGTGCGAAATGCTCGCAAGGTGACCGATTTAAATAAAATCGAAGAAGATATTATCATCAAGCATATGTGGGGAGCAACGCTTGCATTTCCTCGGTACAAGGAGTCTTATATTGTGACCATAGTGGATAAGTATTGGGCTGTAAAGGAGGCGATGACTCCATTGCGTCAAAAAGTAAAAACCAAACTGTTTCACCGTAAAATCTTAAAATCATAAGAAAAAAAGGAGAATTCTATGAACCATACCATTATTCAAGAACGAGAAGGAATCAATCAATTTTATGCTAAAATCTATGGATTTGTCGGTTTAGGGATTGGGATTTCGGCCATTGTTGCTGCCCTCATGCTCACGAGCTTAAGCGGTGTTTTACAGGCTGTTTTGTTGGGCAATCGGGTGATTTATTATGGGGCTATTTTCCTAGAGTTGGCTCTTGTCTTTATGGCGTCTAATATGGCTATGAAAAATAGTCCAGCAGCTCTCCCTCTCTTTTTGACGTATTCAGCCCTTAACGGCTTTACCATGAGTTTCATTGTTGCGATGTACACCCAGCAGACAGTTCTGGCTGCTTTTGTCAGCTCAGCTCTTATGTTCTTTGTCATGGCAGGACTTGGCATGATGGTCAAAAAAGATTTGTCTGGTATGGGGCGTGCTCTGACAGGTGCCTTGATTGGGGTATTGCTTGCTAGCTTGGTCAATATCTTTTTACAAAGTAGCGGTTTGAGCTATCTCATTAGCTATATCATGGTGGTAATTTTTGCAGGCTTGATTGCTTGGGATAACCAGAAAATCCGTCTTGTCTATGAGCAAACTAATGGTCAGGCAGGTCTTGGTTGGGTAGTGTCATTGGCCCTCAGTCTCTATCTTGACTTTGTCAATCTCTTTCTCAGTATCTTACGGATTTTGGGAAGAAATGATTAGAAATAAAATGTAGGATTGGGTCTTGAAACTCAATCCTTGTTTTTTCCTGAAACAATTTTGAAAAAGATGGTGTAGAGGCTTGTTCAGCGAGACAGGAGGAGGTGCTTATTTTTTTGTTTATCTGCAAGATTTTTGTATTTTTGGTCATCATTGGCTGTTTGATTTTGGTAGAGCCTAGAAAAAAGGTGCGTAATTAGCTTTTATTTATCAGTGGCTATTTATTTCAATCCTTGGCTTCCAAAAGCTAGTGCTCGTCAAAAATCAAAATCTGACGTTGGTAACTCACCTTCTACAATTCTCAATTGAACCTAGTCATATTTTGATTTTGATAGAGTAAAAAAGGAAAGGAGAGAGTGAATTTTTGTTCAACTCTCTTTTCAGCTACCCATATTTTATGCTATACTTATAGAACATGTTAGAGAAAAGAAAGTGAGTTAAGCTATGAAAGAACCATTTGTGACCCGAGAGCAATTAGAAACCATTACTCAGCAATTTCCAACGCCTTTTCATTTGTATGATGAAAAAGGAATTCGAGAAACGGCACGTGCCCTTCACCAAGCCTTTGCTTGGAACGAAGGTTTCAAAGAATATTTTGCCGTGAAAGCTACGCCAACACCAGCCATTTTGAAAATTTTGCAAGAAGAAGGATGTGGTGTGGATTGTGCCAGCTATGTTGAGCTGTTGATGAGCCATAAACTGGGTTTTTCAGGCAGTGATATCATGTTTTCTTCTAACAATACGCCTTTGTCAGAGTATGTTTATGCACGAGAGATTGGGGCGACTATTAACCTAGATGCCTACGAAGATTTAGCAGGATTAAAAGCAAGTGCAGGTATTCCAGAAGTGATTTCTTGCCGCTATAATCCAGGTGGGACTTTTGAGTTAGGGACGGACATTATGGACCATCCAGAAGAGTCCAAGTTTGGAATGACCAAGGAGCAGCTAATTCAAGCCTTTACGGAGTTAAAAGAATTGGGGGCTAAGAAGTTTGGCATTCATGCCTTTCTAGCTTCGAATACCGTAACCAATGATTACTACCCAGAGCTAGCACGTCAGTTGTTTGAATTGGCAGTCGAAGTGGTGGAAAAGACGGGTGTGGACTTGGACTTTATCAATCTCTCAGGTGGGATTGGTATCAATTATCGTCCAGAAGAAAAGGCCAATGATATCTTGGCGATTGGTGCTGGGGTGAAAAAGGTCTATGAGGAAGTCTTGTCTCCTGCTGGTTTAGGGCAGGTGAAGATTTTTACAGAATTAGGTCGGTTTATGTTGGCACCACACGGCCTTCTTGTCACCAAGGTGCTTCACAAGAAAGAAACGTATCGAACCTATATCGGCGTGGATGCCTCAGCAGTCAATCTCATGCGTCCGTCTATGTATGGGGCTTATCATCACATCACCAATATGGATAATCCAGACGGTGAAGCAAGGATTGTCGATATTGTCGGCAGTCTTTGCGAAAACAATGATAAATTTGCTGTTAACCGTGAGTTACCAGAAACCAAGATTGGCGATACCTTGGTGATTCACGATACAGGAGCACATGGCTATTCTATGGGCTATCAGTACAATGCCAAACTTCGGTCGGCAGAAATTCTCCTGCAAGAAGATGGCTCTAGTCGCTTGATTCGCCGGAAAGAGGAACCAGAAGATTACTTTGCGACTTTGTATGGATTTGATTTTGAAAAATAAAGGATTCATGGTATAATAAAGGGTAATGTAAAATAGAGGGAGAACGATGATGAATATTGGTTTAGCTATTTTCTTAATAGTATTGGCATTCTTTGGAGGTATCCTAGCTGGAATGTATTTGGTTCGCAAGCAACTAGAAAAGGAATTTGCGGATAATCCACGCCTAAATGTAGATGCTGTGCGTATGATGTTGTCTGCTAGTGGCCAAAAGCCAAGCGAGGCAAAAGTTCAACAAGTTTACCATCAAATTAAAAAGCAACAAAAAGCAGCCTTGCAAAAAGGGAAAAAATAAGAACAGTTGCTTGTCAAATGAGGTTATAGACCTCTTATAAAACAGTAGGGATTTGGGATGAATACTCAAGAAAATCAAAACAGATGAGGCGAGAAGATCAAGGATAAACGAGATGTTATACTTGGCAAAGCCCGAAGGATTGGTTTGAAGTTCAGGAGTAGAAGACCGGTCCCTTCTTTAGAAGGAAGAGCATATGGATAATCGACCAATTGGTTTTTTAGATTCTGGTGTGGGTGGTTTGACAGTAGTTCGTGAATTGATGCGTCAACTTCCTCATGAAGAAGTTATCTATATCGGCGATTCGGCGCGTGCTCCGTATGGTCCTAGACCAGCTGAGCAAATTCGAGATTATACTTGGGAGTTAGTCCGTTTTCTTTTGACCAAAGATGTTAAGATGATTGTCATTGCCTGCAATACAGCTACGGCAGTCGCTTGGGAAGAAATCAAGGCAGAGCTTTCCATTCCAGTTTTGGGAGTGATTTTGCCAGGGGCTAGCGCCGCGATAAAATCGACCACCAATGGAAATATTGGGGTGATAGGAACACCCATGACAGTCAGTTCTGATACGTATCGGCAAAAGATTGAAAATTTATCACCTGAGATGAAGGTGACCAGTCTGGCTTGTCCCAAATTTGTTCCTCTTGTGGAGTCTAATGAATTAACTTCCAGTGTGACGAAAAAGGTAGTCTATGAGAGCCTAGCTCCTTTGAAAGGTCAGGTAGACACGCTGGTATTAGGCTGTACCCATTATCCACTTTTGCGTCCCATTATTCAGAATGTCATGGGCCCAGATGTCAAGTTGATTGACAGTGGTGCGGAATGTGTGCGGGATATTTCAGTTCTCCTCAATTATTTTGAAATCCATCATAGCAGGCAGGAGAGGGATTTGCACCATACCTTTTACACAACGGCCAATGCGAAGAGCTTTGCAGATATTGCGACAGCTTGGCTGGGAGCGGAGCTGAATGTGGAGCATATTGAGCTCTGACAGAAGATGTTTTGAAATGTAAAGACGAAGTAGGCTAGCATATTAGGGAAATGACCGCAGCGACGATTGTCTTGTCCAACTAGACCGTTGAGCTATTATAATCCGTATGAAGCAAGATCCGAAAAGCACGCGAGAGCTAGATAGAAATGGAGCATAGAAAAGATGACAGGAAAAATCTACGAATACAAGGATGACCAAGACTGGTATGTTGGCAATTGGCAGGGCCATAATTTCATAGTGGGAATGGGTGAAATAGCAGCTCACGATTTATTGCCTGGATTTTCCTCTATCGTAGAGGGAGAGCTGGAGCCCTACTCAGAGGAAGCCTGGAATCAAGGTGGGTATGATGTGCATATTATCCGCTATTCTTCCATGTTCCGTCTGGTGACCTTTATTGTTGAAATCATCAATGAGAATATGAATCGCAACATTGAGGTTTTGCAGCGCCAAGGGGCGATTTTGGTGGCTGAAGATGGTCGTTTGCTCTATGTACATGTGCCTAAGGGGGGCGTTGTATTGCAGGATTTTTTGGGCCAAGAAAAAGTCCGTGACACGCTTTTGATTGCGACTCGAAATGAAGGCAAGACAGCAGAATTTCGCAAAATGTTTGACAAACTAGGACTGGATGTGGAAAATCTAAATGACTATCCTGACCTTCCTGATGTAGCAGAGACAGGCATGACTTTTGAAGAAAATGCCCGTTTAAAGGCAGAAACGATTGCAAAACTTACCGGCAAAATGGTTCTGGCAGATGATTCAGGGCTGAAAGTCGATGTTTTAGGTGGACTGCCAGGGGTTTGGTCCGCTCGTTTTGCAGGAAATAATGCGACTGATGCCGAAAACAATGCCAAACTTCGCCATGAATTGGCCATGGTATTTGATAAGAAAAATCGTTCGGCTCAGTTCCATACGACCTTGGTAGTGGCTAGTCCTGATAGGGACAGCCTCGTTGTTGAAGCAGACTGGGAGGGCTATATTGCCTTTGAGCCAAAGGGTGAAAATGGCTTTGGCTATGACTCGCTCTTTTTAATCGGAGAAAGCGAGCAAACGGCAGCTGAACTTAGTCTTGAAGAAAAAAATGAGCAATCCCATCGTGCGAAGGCAGTTAAAAAATTAGTGGAGGTATTTCCAGCATGGCAAAGCAAACCATCATTGTAATGAGTGATTCTCACGGTGATCGTGCCGTGGTTGAGGAAATTAAGCAGCAGTATGTGGGAAAAGTAGATGCTATTTTCCATAATGGCGATTCGGAATTGGCGAGTGATGATCCTGTCTGGGATGGGATTAGGGTCGTAGCAGGCAACATGGACTTTTATGGAGGCTATGAGGATCGTTTGGTAACTCTTGTAGGAGAGACTCGCATTATCCAGACTCATGGACATTTACAAATGATTAACTTTGGCTTCCAAAAACTTGATTTTTGGGCACAGGAGGAGCAGGCAGATATCTGTCTTTACGGACATCTTCATGTGCCAGATGCTTGGATGGAAGGCAAGACCCTCTTTTTAAATCCGGGCTCTGTCAGCCAGCCACGTGGGGCAATCAATGAACGTCTCTATGCCAAGGTGGAAATTACAGCCGAGGCTTACAAGGTGGATTTTTACACAAGGGATCACCAACTCTACCCGAGCCTGTCAAAGGAGTTTTCTCGATGATTGATAAAGCATTTGAACGCTATTTATTGGAGCAGAAAGAGACATTTTTGACTCCAGCAGATAATTTGGCAGTCTTGATTGATACCCATAATGTGGACCATGCAATCTTGTTGTTGAGCCAGATTACCTATTCACGAGTACCTGTTATCACAGCAGATAAAGAATTTGTAGGGACGATTTCTCTCACAGATATTTTAGCTTATCAAATGCAGCAGTACATTCCTGATGAGGTGTTTCTTCGGACAGACATTGTAGCGATTGTGGAGAAAAATCGAGCAACAGTGGGCTTGGATTTCACAGTGACAGAGGTTCTTCACAAGCTAGTGGATGAATCCTTCTTGCCTGTTGTCGATGAGAAGCATCGCTTCCAAGGAATTATCACGCGAAAATCCATCCTCAAAGCCATCAATGCCCTTCTCCATAATTTTACAAGTGAGTATGACATCGTTGCCAAATGAAAGAAGAAATTCGTCTCTTTTTAGAGCAAAAACGACTATCCAGCAATTCTCGTTCTGCCTATACCTATGATTTAGAGCAATTATTGACTTTAACCCAGGAGAAAATCACGGAGACTAGTCTACGGATTTATAAGGCTTCTCTTGCAGAGTTTAAGCCAGCAGTGCAACGAAGAAAGCTCTCTGCGGTCAATCAGTTTTTGTACTATCTTTACGACAAACGTTTACTAGCAGACTATTACCATTTAGATGTGCCAAGAGCAAGTGCTCCTCAAAAAAAAGAGCCAGACTTGTTGGACTTGTCTATTTTTTGGGAAGATAGCGAGAATAGAAGTGGTCAGCTAATTGCCCTGATGATTATGGAATTGGGACTTCTTCCCAGTGAAATTTTGGCCTTAAAAGTGGAGCAGATTCATTTGGATTTTCAGATTATTCGACTTGAAAAAGCTGGTCAGCGTCGAATTATTGAGATTCCAGATTCCTTGGTGAACATCTTGAAAGAGTGGATGACAGGGACCTACCTTTTTGAAAAAAGTGGAAAAGCCTATTCACGCCAGTGGGGCTTTCGCCAGCTAGAGGCTTTCTTGGCAGAAAAAGGACAGCCTACATTGTCTGCCCAGAGTCTGCGTGAGCAGTACATTCTCCGCCAGCGAGAGAAGGGGGTGGATTTGCCCCAAATCGCCAAAAGTTTGGGACTAAAAACCATGGTGACCTTAGAAAAGTATAGATAATGGATATAAAAATTAAGGACTTTGAGGGTCCCTTGGACCTTTTGCTCCATCTGGTATCCAAGTACCAGATGGATATTTATGATGTGCCGATTACTGAGGTCATTGAACAGTATCTCGCCTATGTATCAACTCTGCAAGCCATGAAGTTAGAAGTAACCGGCGAGTATATGGTCATGGCTAGTCAGCTTATGCTAATCAAAAGCCGCAAACTATTGCCCAAGATGGTAGACAAGGTGGACGTCGAGGATGATCTGGAGCAAGACCTCCTATCTCAAATCGAGGAATATCGAAAATTCAAACTTTTGGGAGAAAAATTAGCAGACCAACATGAAAAAAGGGCTCAGTTTTATTCCAAGCCTCGTTTGGAATTGGTTTATGAAGATGCAGAACTCCTCCATGACAAGACAACGATTGATCTCTTTCTCGCTTTTTCCAAGCTGATGACAAAAAAACGCGAGGAATTCAAGCAGAGTCATACAACGATTGTTCGGGAAGAGTACAAGATTGAGGATCTCATGGACGTGGTGAGGAGTCGTTGCCAGTCGGACAGACGCTTACTTCTTCAAGATTTGTTCACAGAAGCAAGGGACATCCATGAAGTCATTACCCTCTTTTTAGCCACCTTGGAACTCATCAAGGTGCAGGAAATCTTGGTGCTTCAGGATGACAATTTTGGAAATATTTATCTAGTAGGAAAAGAATATGAGTAAATTAGCAGAGCTTGAGGCACTTTTATTTGTAGCTGGTGAAGAAGGTCTAAAGGCTAGGCAATTGGCAGAGCTACTCTCCATTCCTCCAACAGGGGTGGTGCAGAGCCTAGAAAAATTGCAGGAAAAATATCAGCAGGATGAACATTCTTGTTTAGAACTCCTTGAAACCTCGAACACCTATAAATTAGTAACGAAGAAGGTTTTTGCGGATATTTTACGAGAGTATTCCAAAGCACCGATCAATCAGAGTTTGTCACGTGCAGCCCTTGAAACCCTGTCGATTATTGCCTATAAACAACCTATCACCCGCATAGAAATCGATGAGATTCGAGGAGTGAATTCAAGCGGTGCTATTAGTAAACTCCTTGCCTTTGACTTGATTCAAGAAGCTGGGAAAAAGGAAGTTATCGGACGGCCCAATTTATATGCGACAACGGATTATTTCCTAGATTATATGGGAATCAATCATATTGAAGAATTACCAGTCGTGGAAATGCTCGATGTGGTGACAGAAGAGAGTCAACTCTTTGCTGAAAGGATAGAAGAAGATGAGAATCAATAAATACATTGCCCATGCAGGCATAGCTAGCCGTAGAAAGGCAGAAGAGCTGATTAAGCAAGGCTTAGTGAGCATTAACGGTCAAATCGTTCGCGAGTTAGCGACAACTGTCAAGTCAGGCGACAAGGTTGAAGTCAGCGGTCAGCCGATTTACAATGAAGAAAAGGTTTATTACTTACTCAATAAGCCACGCGGAGTGATTTCAAGCGTGAGTGATGATAAGGGAAGAAAGACGGTGGTGGATTTACTTCCCCATGTGTCAGAGAGGATTTACCCCGTGGGGCGTCTGGATTGGGATACATCTGGGGTCTTGATTTTGACGAATGATGGGGATTTTACCGATGAGATGATTCATCCCCGCAATGAGATTGACAAGGTTTATGTGGCACGTGTCAAAGGCATTGCCAATAAGGAAGTCTTACGTCCCTTGACACGTGGAGTGGCGATTGATGGCAAGAAAACCAAGCCAGCTGTTTATGAGATTTTAAAGGTCGATTCGGTTAAAAATCGCTCTGTTGTCCAATTAACCATTCATGAGGGGCGCAATCATCAAGTTAAGAAAATGTTTGAGACAGTGGGGCTTGAAGTGGACAAACTATCTCGGACCAAGTTTGGCCATCTGGACTTGACAGGACTACGACCAGGTGAAGCTAGACGTCTCAATAAAAAAGAAGTTAGTCAGCTCCATACCCTTGCTGTGACAAAGAAAAAATGATTCGGAGACTATTGATTGCCCCTGTGCGCTTTTACCAAGCTTTTATCTCCCCCTTGTTTCCTCCATCATGCCGCTATCAACCGACCTGTTCGACCTATATGATTCAAGCGATTGAAAAGCATGGGCTAAAAGGCCTTCTTATGGGCTTGGCACGGATTAGTCGCTGTCATCCATGGAGCGAAACTGGCGAGGATCCTGTGCCAGACCACTTTAGTTTAAAAGCGAATCGGAAATGAAATGCGGCACAAAATAGACTGGGTCAGCTACTATAAATGGCTTGCCCAGTCTATTTTTGTATTATGGCTTCGAGCCAATTTTTCTCGAAGATAAACATGAGAAAATTGTTCTTTATTTGTGAGTAAGAGAAAGATGACATTGCTTTTGATTCTCGAGTGTAAGAGAATAGGAGGGAGCATTTTGGTGGAGAATTTAGAGCAAGATAAAAGCTCGTTGAGACTAGCAATAGTCAAGTGATAGACGCATAACCGGAACAAGGTTTAGCAAGCATCTTTAGAAGATGCTGTAGATGAACGGCTTATAGCCGTGTATAAGTCCCTCTGTTTTCATGGGTGGTTGTGACTGTAGAAAAGACTCTGGCAATTTGTTAGAAAGTATGCACATGATATAACTACTAGAGTATAAATAGAATTTTCATACCTCAACAATATCTAAATTTTACAAAAAAGACTACACAAGCTAATGCAAATATGCTACAATGAAAGCGGAAACAAAAAAAGCACCGAATCGGTGCACCCTTCTTGTGAAGGTGAATACGGACAAAGCCTTATTTTAACACGCTGTGCTGTTTTGGATAGTTCCACATTGGGCACCATCTTGCAGAGAGCTTCAAATACGAAACAATCTCCCTAACTGTTCTCTCAGAAATTTGATGGAGCTAAATCAACAGCCATCATTCTGAGTTTATTGGAAACAGCCAAGCGACACAGCCTTGATTCGGAGAAATATATGACCTATCTTCTGGAACATCTTCCAAACGAGGAGTCACTCGCAAAAAAGGAGGTTCTAGAGACTTATTTACCGCGGGCGGAACAAATTCAGAACAACTGCAAATTGAAGAAGTTCCAGAGTCAAGCAAGACTTTGGAACTTTTTCAATATACCTCGTTATGGAGCGGTTACGATTGTTTGGATGTAAACTACCTGTGTTCTATGTCTATTCATCTTATTTACTGGAAATGTATCTTATTTACCTCACTTAGCTTGCTCGATTTTATAGAACAAATAAATAATCATAGATAAGACAGCTATTTTTGAACTTACATGCGTATTAGACTAGTTTTCTGAACTGCCCCAAAGTGTGCCTGAAGTGTATAACTTTGTCTACGTGCATGTCCTTAGGGGGAGTTTAAGGAACAGAAGAGGGCAAAACCCCTAAAGCGCTCCATAGGATGCTATACTGATTTCACAGAATAAGAAAGTGAGACAGAAAATGATGGATCAGTTTGAAGCTATGTATGCCAAAGTCAGAGGAATAGTCCTACGATGCCGAAAAGACTACTATGTCCAGTTGTGGGAACAAGAAGATTGGGAACAAGAAGGGATGCTCGTGTTGTATCAGTTACTCAAGCAACATCCTGAGTTAGGGGAAGAGAAATTGTATGTCTACTATAAAACAAAGTTTCGCAACCACGTGCTAGATGTTATCCGCAAACAAGAAAGCCAAAAACGAAAATTAAACAGAATGGCCTATGAAGAAGTAAGCGAGATAGGACATAAGTTAACCCAAGGAGGGTTACTACCAGATGATCAGTATCTATTACAGGCAGAGTTGACTCGGTATCGCTCCAGCCTCAGTCAAGCCTCACAAGAAAGATACGATCGCCTCATAGCCGATGAACGCTTCAAGGGGCGCCGGGAACTCCTACGAGAGTTACGAGAGTACCTATCGGATTGGGAGTAGGCAGTAGAGATGAAAGGAGAAGAAGAAATGAAAAGATACGACAAACACGCAGGGAGCTATTTAGGCTATTATTACAAAAGCGGCTTACACTTACGGATGGATTATAGAAGTTATCGAGCCTATATTGAAAAGATTATTGAAATCAGTCTCCAAGAAGAAGAAAGGTAAGGGGGTGATGGGGAAGTTGTTTTAGAGGGAGAATTAGAATTAATGGAAGAAAAGAATGAAAAAAAGTTCAAAAAAAACAAAAAAAAAAGAAAAAAAGTGTTGACAAAGGGATGGATAGGTGATATACTAAGATAGTTGTCGCGAGAGAGCGACAAAGACCTTTGAAAACTGAACAAGACGAACCAATGTGCAGGGCGACTGAGCGAAAGCTTAGTCAGTCAAACACAAGAAACAATAAATCTGTCGGTGGACAGAATGAGTGAAGAGCTCAAACTTTTAAATGAGAGTTTGATCCTGGCTCAGGACGAACGCTGGCGGCGTGCCTAATACATGCAAGTAGAACGCTGAAGCTTGGTGCTTGCACCGAGCGGAGGAGTTGCGAACGGGTGAGTAACGCGTAGGTAACCTGCCTGGTAGCGGGGGATAACTATTGGAAACGATAGCTAATACCGCATAATAGTGCTTACTGCATGGTAAGCATTTGAAAGATGCAATTGCATCACTACCAGATGGACCTGCGTTGTATTAGCTAGTTGGTGAGGTAAAGGCTCACCAAGGCGACGATACATAGCCGACCTGAGAGGGTGATCGGCCACACTGGGACTGAGACACGGCCCAGACTCCTACGGGAGGCAGCAGTAGGGAATCTTCGGCAATGGGGGCAACCCTGACCGAGCAACGCCGCGTGAGTGAAGAAGGTTTTCGGATCGTAAAGCTCTGTTGTAAGAGAAGAACAGCGATGGGAGTGGAAAATCCATTGTATGACGGTATCTTACCAGAAAGGGACGGCTAACTACGTGCCAGCAGCCGCGGTAATACGTAGGTCCCGAGCGTTGTCCGGATTTATTGGGCGTAAAGCGAGCGCAGGCGGTTAGATAAGTCTGAAGTTAAAGGCTGTGGCTTAACCATAGTACGCTTTGGAAACTGTTTAACTTGAGTGCAGAAGGGGAGAGTGGAATTCCATGTGTAGCGGTGAAATGCGTAGATATATGGAGGAACACCGGTGGCGAAAGCGGCTCTCTGGTCTGTAACTGACGCTGAGGCTCGAAAGCGTGGGGAGCGAACAGGATTAGATACCCTGGTAGTCCACGCCGTAAACGATGAGTGCTAGGTGTTGGGTCCTTTCCGGGACTCAGTGCCGCAGCTAACGCATTAAGCACTCCGCCTGGGGAGTACGACCGCAAGGTTGAAACTCAAAGGAATTGACGGGGGCCCGCACAAGCGGTGGAGCATGTGGTTTAATTCGAAGCAACGCGAAGAACCTTACCAGGTCTTGACATCCCTCTGACCGCTCTAGAGATAGAGTTTTCCTTCGGGACAGAGGTGACAGGTGGTGCATGGTTGTCGTCAGCTCGTGTCGTGAGATGTTGGGTTAAGTCCCGCAACGAGCGCAACCCTTATTGTTAGTTGCCATCATTTAGTTGGGCACTCTAGCGAGACTGCCGGTAATAAACCGGAGGAAGGTGGGGATGACGTCAAATCATCATGCCCCTTATGACCTGGGCTACACACGTGCTACAATGGCTGGTACAACGAGTCGCAAGTCGGTGACGGCAAGCTAATCTCTTAAAGCCAGTCTCAGTTCGGATTGTAGGCTGCAACTCGCCTACATGAAGTCGGAATCGCTAGTAATCGCGGATCAGCACGCCGCGGTGAATACGTTCCCGGGCCTTGTACACACCGCCCGTCACACCACGAGAGTTTGTAACACCCGAAGTCGGTGAGGTAACCGTAAGGAGCCAGCCGCCTAAGGTGGGATAGATGATTGGGGTGAAGTCGTAACAAGGTAGCCGTATCGGAAGGTGCGGCTGGATCACCTCCTTTCTAAGGAAAAGGAACTGCATATTGGTCGTCATGTTTAGTTTTGAGAGGTCTTGTGGGGCCTTAGCTCAGCTGGGAGAGCGCCTGCTTTGCACGCAGGAGGTCAGCGGTTCGATCCCGCTAGGCTCCATACAACTGGAGACAGTTGTAGAGATTTGCACATTGAAAATTGAATATCTATATCAAATAGTAACAAGAAAATAAACCGAAAACGCTGTGAATTAATGAGTTTTCTAATTTGAAAGAATTAGGTTAAGAAATAAGGTTAAGTTAATAAGGGCGCACGGTGGATGCCTTGGCACTAGGAGCCGAAGAAGGACGTGACTAACGACGAAATTCCTTGGGGAGCTGTAAGTAAGCGAAGATCCAGGGGTGTCCGAATGGGGGAACCCAACATGTAATGCATGTTATCCATGACTGTTAAGGTCATGCGAAGGAAGACGCAGTGAACTGAAACATCTAAGTAGCTGCAGGAAGAGAAAGCAAAAGCGATTGCCTGAGTAGCGGCGAGCGAAACGGCAGGAGGGCAAACCGAAGAGTTTACTCTTCGGGGTTGTAGGACTGCAATGTGGACTCAGATTTTGTAGAAGAATCTACTGGGAAGTAGAGCCAAAGAGAGTAAGAGCCTCGTATTCGAAACAGAGTCTGTACCTAGCAGAATCCTGAGTACGGCGGGACACGCGAAATCCCGTCGGAATCTGGGAGGACCATCTCCCAACCCTAAATACTCCCTAGTGACCGATAGTGAACCAGTACCGTGAGGGAAAGGTGAAAAGCACCCCGGGAGGGGAGTGAAATAGAACCTGAAACCGTGTGCCTACAACAAGTTCGAGCCCGTTAATGGGTGAGAGCGTGCCTTTTGTAGAATGAACCGGCGAGTTATGATATGATGCGAGGTTAAGTTGAAGAGACGGAGCCGTAGGGAAACCGAGTCTGAATAGGGCGAATTAGTATCATGTTATAGACCCGAAACCATGTGACCTACCCATGAGCAGGTTGAAGGTGCGGTAAAACGCACTGGAGGACCGAACCAGGGCACGTTGAAAAGTGCTTGGATGACTTGTGGGTAGCGGAGAAATTCCAAACGAACTTGGAGATAGCTGGTTCTCTCCGAAATAGCTTTAGGGCTAGCGTCGATGTTAAGTCTCTTGGAGGTAGAGCACTGTTTGGGTGAGGGGTCCATCCCGGATTACCAATCTCAGATAAACTCCGAATGCCAACGAGATATAATCGGCAGTCAGACTGCGAGTGCTAAGATCCGTAGTCGAAAGGGAAACAGCCCAGACCACCAGCTAAGGTCCCAAAAT